>CAZLRY010000156.1:2106-7338 GCA_964561675.1 uncultured Chitinophaga sp. | reverse complement strand
CTGAATTAGGATTATTTCCGGGTTACTCTTCCGGGGTTGTTCTTAATGAAATCTTCCCAGCCCTTACCGGTTTTTGAAACAGCTTTACCAGCTACGGATGAAGTCTGGTAATAATGACATAATGCCACGGCCAATGCGTCCGTGGCATCATAGTATTTAGGACTATCCTTAAAAGAAAGGATCGTCTGCAGCATTTTCATCACCTGTTCCTTATCTGCATTTCCATTGCCTGTAACTGACTGTTTTACTTTTTTCGGAGAATACTCCGTCACTTCCAATCCATGCCGCATGGCTGCCGCAATGGCCACACCCTGCGCCCGGCCCAGTTTCAGCATACTCTGCACATTCTTTCCGAAAAACGGCGCTTCAATGGCAAAGTCGGTGGGTTTGTATTGCGTAATGAGACCACTTACGGTATTAAAGATCAGCTGCAGTTTTTTATACCCGTCTTTTACTTTCCCCGGTTTGAGTACGCCCAGATCGAGTAAACTGACTTCGCGGCCGGTTACTTTTACCAGCCCGTAACCCATTACAATGGTTCCGGGGTCAATACCCAATATTATTTTAACAGGCTTTTCCAGCAGGGAGTGTATTTTTACAAGATTAATGAAGCTGAACCGAAATAACAAACCCGATTTCATCCGGACCTTCATCAACTACTTCCTCGGTCCGCTCTTGTTTATCTGGCTTTCATGGTCAATTTATTCAGAAATAAAAAACCAGCCGGATATAGAAGGAGCCTGGCTGCAGGTTCGTCAATCATTCAGCAGTCCATTATTATTGAATATACCTGGTGTAATCTTCCTCATGATCATCAACTGGGCCATTGAAGCCCTCAAATGGCAGATGGCCGTTAAACCGGTTCAGCCGGTATCTTTTCTCAAAGCTTTCAGGGCTGTACTCTCCGGCGTATCCTTTTCTGTTAGTACGCCCAACCGGGTGGGCGAATACCTGGGCCGGGTCTTGTATATGGAAGAAGGTAACCGGCTGCGTACCATCGCCGTGACCATGGTGAGTAGTATGAGCCAACTCATCATTACCCTGTGTATGGGGTTGCTGGGACTTATCCTGTTGAAAAAAACGATCGAACAACAGCAGCTGGTATCCGGCCTGTGGTTGCTGGTGCTGATTTACGGAGTACTGATTGTTGTTATACTTCTGCTGCTGTTTTACTTCCGCCTGCATTGGCTGGCCAGATGGATATCAAAAATTTCTTTTCTGAAAAAGTATAGTTATCTCGTGGATGCCGTGGGTCAGTTCGATACCTCCATCCTGCTCCGGATGCTGGCGCTTTCTTTTGCCCGGTTTGCTGTTTTTATCCTGCAATACTACCTGCTCTATATTTTCTTTGATGTACAGATCGGTTGGTGGGCAGCCTGCTGGACGGTCAGTGTCTCCTTTCTGATTATGGCGATCATCCCAACTTTCGCCATTGCAGAACTTGGTCTTAAAGGCAAAGTGGCCTTGCTGGTTACCGGACTCTTCAGTGCCAATAAAGCGGGCATCTTTTTTGCCACCGCCGGTATCTGGTTCATCAATCTCGTGATCCCGGCTATTTCAGGCAGTATCCTGATCCTGGGGTTGCGGAAATTTTACAAAAACAAGGATCAGAGTTCCGACAGTTTAAAGAACTGATCAGGACGGATACCCCGCTCTGTTTGTTTTAACGTACAACATTCATACACGGGATCATGCTCAAAGAACAGCACATAATCCCCCTCCAGGGCCTCTTTTAAAAAACTTGTTTTTTCATTTAATGTAGTCAGCGGGAACATATCATAACCCATCACATAGGGCAGGGGTATATGTCCCTGCGAAGGCAGCAGATCCGCCATATATACCACCGTACGTCCTTTGTATTGTATTTGTGGCAGCATCATGCTTTCTGTATGACCACTCACAAACCGGACAGAAATATTATCGGTAAAACGGGTCTTGCCCAGCTGGCCATTGATGCCCCCGTTTACTTCCACCATTTCCAGCTGCCCGCTTTCTTTTATAGGCAATATATTTTCTTTCAGGAAAGAGGCTTTTTCCCGCGCATTCGGGTACACCGCCCAGTCCCAATGGGCAGCATTGCTCCAGTATTTTGCATTTTTAAATGCAGGTACCAGTTGATCGGCCGCTCTTTTAATAGCCCCACCGCAATGGTCAAAATGGAGGTGCGTCAGGAACACATCCGTAATATCATCCGGATGAAAGCCATGGCTATTCAGGGATTTTTCCAGGGTATCATCACCATGTAAGTGATAATGGCCGAAAAATTTTGCGTCCTGTTTATCGCCGTTTCCCGTATCTACCAGGATCAGCCGGCCTTCATCTTCAATCAGCATACAGCGCAGGGCCCAGTCACATAGATTATTTTCATCAGCCGGATTGATCTTGTTCCAGATCGACTTCGGCACCACACCAAACATAGCCCCGCCATCTAATTTGAAGTAACCGGTATTGATTGTATAGAGTTGCATAGTTGTTTTTTTATTTCCCGCAAAGTACGCAAAGAGGTTTCTTTTAAAAGGAGCATCTTCCATCTTCAGAAACTCTTTAATGCTTTGCGGACAATTTTAAAAAGCAAGGTCTCATACAGCTGCGGGCCGGTTGGAAGCCGTAGACACCTTACTGGTCAGCAGCAAAAATACCAGTCCTAACACAAAAAAGACAATCAGTGCGATAATCGAATTACGCATGCTGCCCGTAAGTCCTTCGATTAGTCCAAAACTAAATAGTCCGATCACGATGGCCAGTTTTTCAGTCACATCATAAAAACTAAAGAAGGAGGTGGTGTCTTTAGTTTCAGGCATAAGTTTGGAATAGGTACTACGGCTGAGTGATTGTATGCCGCCCATAACGAGTCCGACTAATGCGGCCAGTATATAAAAATGAAATTCAGTGGTAATAAAATACCCGGTAATACAAACGCCTATCCAGAGCATAACGGTCAGCAGGAGGATGCGGATATTTCCGAATTTTTCCGATAACCTCGACATCCCGATGGCTCCGGCAATGGCCACCAATTGAATTATGACTGCGGTTATGATCAGTTTATCATCTGCCAGTTTTAATTCCTTTAAACCAAAATCAATAGCCACCAGCATGACCGTCTGCACCCCCATACTGTAAAAAAAGAATGCAGATAGAAAACGTTTAAGTACTGGCATATGAACTAATTGGTTCCAGACCAGTTTTAACTCATGAAAACCGTTGACCAGTACATGTTTTTTGGATTTACGCTCTGAGCGGCTGCTGATGGGCAACCATTTCAGCGGAATCTGGGCAAAAGCGATCCACCAGATGCCCACCAGGAGAAAAGTGAGCTGAAGGGCCAGGCCTTTGTCTTCCATCAGCATCACCAGCGCAAAACCGATCATTTGCATCAGTACACTCCCGATATAGCCAAATGAATAACCTCGGGCGCTGATCCGGTCCCGGTCGGCTTCAGCCGCAATGTCCGGCAGGTATGAGTTATAAAATACCTGGCTGCCGTAGAAACCAATACCGGCAAACATAAAACAGAGTAAACCGAATCCTACATTGGTTTCATCAAAAAAAATCATCATCGAACAGCTCAGGGCGCCCAGGTAGCAAAACCAGCGCATGAAAATTTTCTTATTCCCCTTATAGTCGGCAATGGATGAAAGAATCGGTGAAGCTGCGGCAATCACCAAAAAGCCAAAAGCCAGTACATAATCTTTCAATTCGGTATTGACGAAATTCCGCCCGAGAAAATGCACCCCGTTTTCAAAACCTTCATTTTCAGGTTTGGTAACAGCGGAATAATAAGCGGGAAAGAAAGTGGTCGTGATTACCAGGTTGTACACTGAATTCGCCCAGTCGTACATCGCCCAGGCGTTTACTACTTTTTTCGGAGCCGTCTGCATGAATGCTTGCTTTAGGTAAATATAGGAAATTGGCACACAATCCAAAAAAAGGGGCCATACCATTACCGGTACAGCCCATAGGTTTAAAAGGGTATATCTTTTACTGCATGCCGGCTGCATCTGCCGGATAGGAATAACGCCGCAGGGGTTTAAACTTTGTATCGGTCAGTTCAAAATGAACCGGTGACCCGTTAAATACCTTGTCCGAAATGCCCTTGCTGATTTCCTGCAACACATCTTCAGTGAAGAAGCTCATCCTGTCAGGATTCGCCACCATCCGGGCAATCACTTCCTTTGCCTCGTTTGTTGTCAATTGGAAACTGAACGTGGTCTGCGGACTGAAATAACTGTTCATAAAAGAAGCCAGCTCTTTTACTGCCGGGGTTCCAACACCATCATCATAAACTTCTATTAATCCATCGGTATACTTTTCGCCCCAGGAGGACACTGCATTCTTCCGGTAGGCATAATTCTTAAATCCCTTAAATGTATTATCCGTGAGCGTAAGGTTGACCACTGCCCCGGCAAACACACTGTCGGATACCATGGTGGCAATGGCGTAAAACGCATCATCCCCCACAGCACTGAGTTTGGATTTATCCGCTACCATTTTAAGTAAAATGGTATCCCCGTTTTTTAATAACTGAAAACTTTTTTTGGAATGGTCATCCGGACTGGTTTCATTCAGCAACTGATCAAACAAACGGGCAGTATTTTCCGCCTGTTCTTTGCTGATTCCATCTTTGTAATACACTTCAATATTGTCAGAAGTGGCTTTTGAACCATAATTGCTGCAGGCGGCCAGGAAAGGAACAAGCAGCAGGAGGATATACTTTTTCATACTGTTATTTACACGCATAGATAGGAAATGAATGCGGAACGCTGACTACCCTGTTCAGGGGATATTTCAGCTTTTCAGGTACCCGGTGGCCAGGAGCACCAGTAACACAATACCACCTATGATCCGGTAATAGCCAAACAGGCGGAAACCATGCTTCTGCAGAAACCCGATAAAGAATTTAATCGCCAGCATGGCTACGATAAAGGCTACCACATTCCCGATGGCAAAGAGTTTTATATCCTCGGCCCCCAGTGATTTATATCCTTTCAGCATCTTATAACCCGTTGCGGCAGCCATCGTGGGAACCGCCAGGAAGAAGGAAAATTCAGCCGCCAGCTTGCGGGTCAGTTTCTGTTGCATACCCCCTATGATACTGGCCGCACTCCGGCTTACCCCTGGAATCATGGCCACACATTGCCAGAGTCCGATTTTAAATGCGGTGGGGAAACTGATCTGTTCTTCGGTAGTGATAGGATGATCTTTAAAAACATTATCAATAAATAAAAGCACAAT
>CAZLRY010000156.1:0-2006 GCA_964561675.1 uncultured Chitinophaga sp. | reverse complement strand
CCCAGCAGTTTCCCGGCAATGATCATATGACCGGTTGATGAAATGGGCAGAAATTCGGTCAATCCTTCCACGATGGCAATGATGATGGCTTCTATTGTTGTCATGAGGTTGTTTTTGGCTTGGAAGCGTAAAGGTATGTCTTTAAAAAAAGGCTAAAAAAAAGAGGCTGATCGGATGGATACAGCCTCTTACTTATTTAATCCGCCACTCAGGCAGCTTTGGGTTTCTTAAAAATCGCAAAAACTTCCACGATCAGCCCGGCCAGGATCAGTATCGGGGCTACGGTAATCCGGATAGGACTATAAACTTCTTCTTTGTTAAAAACGGCCGGATCGGTATTACTTTTCCCACCCGACATTAAAAACATTCCCAGGGCAATCAGGATCAGCCCGGCCAGCATCCAGATATAGTTTTCTTTGCTGAACATCGATGTATTTTTTGATTCACTCATTTGGGGTCATTTTAGGAGGTGCAATATAGGGAAAATAGAGAATAGAGAATAGTTAATAGGTGAGAGCAGGGGGCTGTTTCCCTATTCTCCATTTACTATTTACTATTTTCTAATACAAGTCGTCCAGCTTCATTTTCAAGTACTTAATCACACTCCGGTGGGTGCTGAATACAGTAATGGCAATACCGAGAAAGATCAGACCCACAAAAAGCAACACCAGGCTGGTATTATCGTGGATGGCTTTCATTTCAGGAATAAATTTCTCGATGACCATCAGGAAGAGTATCACTGCTACTGCCGCAATCACCCCGCTCAGGGCACCATTGATCACCGCCCTTACATTCATAGGTTTGGCAATAAACCAGCGGGTAGCCCCAACCATCTGCATTGTCTTGATCAGGAAACGGTTGCTGAACATGGCCAGTTTGATGGTATTATCGATCAGTACAATCACCACAATTGCCAACACGATGGCCACGATCAGGATACCCAGGCTGATATTACGCAGGTTAGTACTCATCTGACTGATCAGTGCCTCGGGATATTCCACATCACTCACATAGGTCTGGGCTTTCAGGTCAGCTTTGATAGCGGTCAGTGAATCCGTATTCAGGTATTCGTTTTTTACTTTAAAATCGATACTGTTGGGAAGGGGATTTTCGGTCAGCACTTCTGACCAATCCTTATTACCATCTGCCAGGTATTTCTTTTTCGCAATCTCTTTGGTTACATACGTGAACTCCCGGATATAGGGTTTGGCACTCACATAATTGACCAGTTCCGTACTGTCCTTGGGGTTCAGGTCACCCCGCAGATAGGCACTCACGGTTACATTTTCCTTGAAATGATCCGACAGTTTATTGGTGTTGATAACGATCAGCCCGATAATGCCCAGGAAGAACAATACCAGGGTTACACCCAGGATAGACATAAAATAGGACGGTTTCCCTCTTTTGATCGAGGCTTTACCTGCTTGGGACATGCGATTTCTTTTAGCGATGAATGGATTACGGCAAAAATAGCCTTTTACACCCAATCCTGTTGCCTTTTCAGGGGCTGGATTTGCCGGGTTCAGGCTGTTACAGATACAGCCGATCTTTCGGGCTGTATTCAGTATTTTTGCACCCCAATTTAACGGGTACAAATGGCACATATTGCCGCATCCGTTAAAGATAATGTTAAAGCTGTCCGGGTTACCCGGCAGTGATCATCGTATTAAAAAGAAAGAAGGAACACACATGGAATATCAGTTCAGGGACATTGAGAAAAAATGGCAGGCAAAATGGAAGGCAGATAACGCTTACCAGGTGAACAATGATTTCAGCAAACCCAAATTTTATGTGCTGGATATGTTTCCTTATCCCAGCGGGGCCGGTCTGCATGTGGGTCACCCATTAGGCTATATCGCTTCGGATATCTACAGCCGTTATAAAAGGCTGAAAGGATTCAATGTCCTGCACCCGATGGGCTTTGACAGTTTCGGACTGCCGGCCGAACAATATGCACTCGATACCGGTCAGCACCCGGCCGTCACTACCAAGAAGAATATTGAGAC
>CAZLRY010000155.1:0-7379 GCA_964561675.1 uncultured Chitinophaga sp. | reverse complement strand
CTGTTTGTCAATGAATTACGTATATTTTATAACCCAAAAAACGGCAAATGGTAACCAAGACCTATTACAAAACAAAAGATTATTGCAAGGTAAAATTCTCATTTCAGGTAGAAAATGCGGAAACAATTGAAATTCTGGGGCTCAACAGCAACTGGGAAGAATCTGTTATTATGAGCCGTAAGAAAGATGGCAGTTTCAGTGCAGATGTAAACCTGCCAAAAGATTCCACCCACGAATTCAAATACCTGGTGAACGCAACTGAATGGATCAGCGATCCTGAAGCAGACAACCAGTTACCCAATATTTACGGCGGCACCAACAGTGTCGTGGTTATCTGATTCGTTCATCCGTACACTGATACAATTCATACAGTGATCATCCGCTTGCGGAATGATCACTGTATGCTTTATGCCCCGTCCTGAACAATGGCCTTAACCCCATCCACATAAGTTGTAGGGCTCATTCCAAAACGTTGTTGAAATTTAGCTGAATCAAAGTAGTAGTCACGGTCGTACTGATACATCATTTCCGGCATTTCTCGCATCAGTGGCATGAATACGCCCAGCACTTTAAGTAACCACATCCGTATCACCATTACTTTATCCGGTTGTTTCATCTCCCGGGCAAATAATGATACCAACTGACGACCATTGATTTTTGCGGGATCGGTTGGCAGGTGCCAGACCTGGTTCCAGGCATCCTCCGTATTACCCAGCAAGGCAGTAGCTTTTGCCGCATCCGGTGTATAGGTAAAAGAGTGTATTTTATCCGCATTCATAAACCAGTTTGCGGTCTTACCTTTTCTGAAATTCTTATATACTACTTCATTCAGAAAACTTTTTTCGTTGCGGGGACCATAAAAATCAGCTGAACGGGCAATTAGACCCTGCAGTTTTCCTTCTTCTACGGCATCCATCAGCATCCTGGCGATCAACGCCCTGACTGCCCCCTTCCGGCTCGGAGGATTAACCGCACTTTCCTCGGTCATATGACCGATTGCCCCCACATCATACAGGTAGATATTATCAAAAAATACCAGTTTGGCTTTATGCAGGATACAGGCATCTATAACGGCGCGCATCAGCTTCGGCCATTTTTCCTGCCAAACGGACAATTTATAATCAAATCCGACCAGCAGGTATACCACATCTGAACCGGCCACCGCTTTTTCCACAATAGCCGGATCATTGAGATCAGCCGAAAAAAGCTCATCCCCTTCATTTACTTTAACCGGATTACGGCTTACCAGCCGGATCTTACGGGTATAAGCCACCAGTTCTTTTGCCAGCAGGGAACCTATGGTTCCGTTGGCCCCGAGTATTGTCTGCATACTTCAAATTTTATTCAAGTTAGCCAAAGGAAAAATGTGCTGCACCACCAAATCGGTGAATGGCCTCCCGGAGCCTGTAAACAGCTTGAAAAACGGGCAAAAAAAAGGGATGTACCTGTTCACGGATACATCCCTGTGCTAATCAGAGCAACCGCTTAACCGGTTGGTAATATTAAAAATTAACGTTCACTTATTTATAGAACTGCTGGGAAAGGGCATTGGATACCACTTTGTATTCCCCGCTTTTCAATACCAGCTGATAGCTGTTATTGATCGCCCTGGTGTTTGGATTGGACAGGTGCTTTTCATTATAGGGATTCACCAGTTCAGATTCGCCCACCACTTCCCCGTTTCCATTCACCGTTCTTTTAAATACCCGGTAACTGAAATGCCAGGGATTCAGGGCGCCTTCATCTCCATTGGAAGTATAGTCATCATTGAATCCTTCAAAAATCAGTTCACTGGTATGACCACTGTGTTCATTCAACTGGGTTGTGATCTCAATAAACTTGTTCAGGGCAGGGTCATCATGCACGATACCACTGTCCCATACGGTTTCTCCATTAAGATAAATGACGAGGCGATTGTCCACATGTTTTACGTTGATCCAGTATTCTTGTTTCATGTTGCAAAAAAATTAAGCTTTAACGAATGGGTTAAAAAAAAATGCCGTGACGAAAATAGAAATAAGTCTTCTTTCAATTCCATGACAAAAGTTATCTGTCCACCTGATACTTGTTAATCGATGGTCAGACATCTTTCTGCCATTGACTGATCCGGATAAACGGAATTTACAGGAGTCAAAAGCCCGGTTTGATATTTGTCCCGGTCCATCCTGTTATTCGTCATAAACCCGCATGATTTGTCCCCGGATGTGATACCGGTCACATAAGCCAGTCTTGCTCTCAGGTAGTTTTATTACTTTTATATGCGGATTGCCGCTTCATTTAAATACCACTATATGAAAAAGATTGTATCTATTTTGCTACTTGCAAGTACAACTGTTAGTCTGTCTGCCCAAACCGGGCACGTTATGCAGGGCGTTGGTGCCCATAATATGTCAATGGGTGGGGCTTCCACCGGACAGGTACTGGATATCAATGGTGCCTTACAATGGAACCCGGCCGGAATAACCGCTTTTTCCGGGAGAACCATCTCACTCAATATCGGAATGTTTGGCTCATCCCCGCAGGTCAGTTCCACCATGCCCACTCCCGGTGGCAATATCTCAGGTGTAACAAAAGACAGCAGAGGAATGTCTTTAATGCCAAACCTGGCAATGGTATGGTCTAAGAAAAACAGCAAAAGTCATTTTGGTGTTTCTGCTTATGGCATCAGCGGTTTTGGGGTAACCTTCCCCGAAAGTGCCACAAACCCGGTAACTATGCCGCAACAATCAGGCGGATTCGGTCAGGTGAAATCAGATTACCAGTTATTACAGGTTGGACTTACCTGGGCTTACCAGTTAAATGACAAGGTCTCCGTAGGTCTCGCTCCTACTTTTAATTATTCGGCCCTTGAATTATTACCCAACCCGCTATCTTCTCCAAGTTCCACCAAGGGCTATCCCGGTGCTGACAAAGCTACGGCGCTTGGAATCGGCGGACAGGCTGGTATCTATTTTAATTCCGGAACCGGATTTAAATTGGGTGCTTCCTATAAATCCCAGCAATATTTCCAGGATTTTAATTTCAAAAATTTCTATGCCGATGGCTCACAGGCGCCCAATGTGGATTTTAAAATGAACTACCCGGCCATCGCCTCTGCCGGTCTTGGCTATTCAAACAAGATGTTTGATTTTGCGCTTGATTACCGGTTTATCAATTATAAAAACACGAAAGGTTTTGATACAAAAGGATGGACGCCTACCGCATCCGTTGCCGGTTTTGGCTGGGAGAATATTTCAGTAGTATCCGCCGGTGTACAATACAAAGCGTTAAAAGCAATGCCTTTCCGGATTGGTTATACCTACAGTTCAAACCCGATCACTTCTGAACTGGCCATGTTCTCATTGCCGGCCACCGCTATCATCAAACATGCTTTCCAGTTTGGTTTCGGATTTGAAGCCGGCAAAAAACTGACCCTGAATGGCGTGTTCCATCATGGCAGCAGCGGCGGTTCACTGGATGGTGCTTTACTGCATCCGGGCTGGATTACCAATACGAATCCGTACGGCGCTGTACCTGGCAGTAAAATCTCCTATAAAATGACGACTAACATGCTGATGTTCGGCGTGAATTACAAACTTTAATGTAAATCGTATACAATCAAAAAGCCCCGGTGATACCGGGGCTTTTTTTATATCCATCTTTTAATCATCGGAAAGCTGAAATCATTTTATATCGAGAATTAAAGCACTCCGTCCAGGCACATTCAATCCCTGGCTGAGAGAAAACTGCCCCCCCCGGATGACATCCGTCCCTGTTTTCTTACCTTTTAAAATTTCCGCAAAACGATCTGTGTTCAGCTGGGTCGGTCCGGTGTTTTTATTCAATATCACCATTACAGTCTCCTTTTCGGTGTACCGGAAATACACATATACCCCGTTAGCCGGCCCGAAATGCAGGGTTCTTCCGTTATGGATCACGGACTTGTTTTTCCGCCAGTTTAATAATTTTTTCAGGTAAGACTGCAATGCCAGTTGTTCTGCAGATAAACCCGCCCCGGTAAATCCATTCAGGGTATCATCCTTCCATCCACCTGGGAAATCAGAACGGATCAACCCATGATCACCAGGCTTGGCTGAATTCTCCATCAGCAGTTCCGTACCATAATAGATTTGCGGAATTCCCCGGATAGTCAGCAGATAACTCATGGCCATCTGCATCAGTTCGGGATTCTTTTTTAAGGAAGTAAATACCCGGTCCATATCATGGTTGTCTCCGAATATCAGCAGGTCTTTCGGACTCGCATATACAAAATCGTTGGCCAGGGCTTCATAGAGCTTCACCAGTCCTTTGTCCCATGACTCCGGTTCTGTAAGCGATTGCATCAATGCCGATTGAACAGGGAAGTCCATTGTGCTTTTCAGACAACCCGCATAGCCGGTGGTATTGGGTTTCCCTTTTTGCCAGTAGGCTGCAATAACCGGATTGGTACTCCACTCCTCCCCTACAATACTGAATCCCGGATATTCATTCATTATCTGACAGGTCCATTGCTCCAGGAATTTTTTTTGCGAATAAGGATAGGTATCCTGCCGTATTCCGGCCAGTCCGAGGGTTTCGACCCACCAGATGCTGTTCTGGATCAGGAAAGTGGACAAAAACGGATTATCATGGTTCATATCCGGCATCTGGCTGACAAACCAGCCCCTGACCATACTTTCCTTATCCGCTGCAGCCGCATACAGATCCTGGTTAACCGTCCGGCGGTGATTAGTGATCCGGATGGAATCGGGATAATTAATCCAGTTCTTAAATGGCAGATTATTCATCCACCAGTATTTTGAACCCGAATGATTGACGACCCCATCAAAAATCAGTTTTAACCCTTTCTGCCGGGCTTTGTCGGCTAATTCTTTATATTCTTCCAGGGTACCAAAACGAGGATCCACCTTATAAAAATCAGTGATGGCATACCCATGATAAGAAGCATTCGGCATATCATTCTCCAGTAATGGTGTTGGCCAGATAGCGGTAAATCCCATGGAGGCGATGTAATCGAGGTTATTGATCATTCCCCGGATATCCCCGCCATGGCGGCCATAATCATTGGTGCGGTTGATCCGCTGTTCCCGCATCCCCTCCACCACATCGTTGGAAGGATCTCCATTGGCAAAACGGTCCGGGGTAATCAGATAGATCACATCGCTGGAAGAAAATCCTTTCACGGCAGCCCTGTCTTTATTCCGGGAAGCCAGGAGATAATTATAAGTGGATATGGTTTTTCCCTGCTTATTGAATTTAATAACCATGTTACCGGGTTTGGTGCCTCCCATGATCCGTAGATCTAAAAAGAGATAATCCGGACTTTCCGCCTTATGCACTTTCTCCAGTTTTACACCAGGGTATGACAATACCGGCGTGGAGGATCCGATGCCTTCCCCATAAACAAGTAACTGTAGTTGCTGATTCTTCATCCCCACCCACCAGTTCATGGGTTCTACCCGGAGCGACTGGGCGCGCACAACAGGCATAGCAATGAATAACAAAAAAATAACCGGATACATAATGTATCCGGTTCCTATGTGGTAATTTCTTTTCATGTGCAGTGATTATACCCCAAAGATATTTTAATCGGAAGAATATCGGCGAGTGAATATGGCGCTACTAAAAATCTGTTATTCCATTTTAAAAACAGGATTTTGCACGCAAACGATCCTCTTCTCTTTATTGCACCAGGTTGTTTTTGCTTTATTCACCGTTTCCTTTTTAGCCGACTGTACCAGGTTACTCCAGTTGGGGTTACGGGTAAAAGGACCCAATGCTTTCTCCAGCTGTTCCCTGAAAATAAAAGTAAAAATGCCACCATCTGAAGGATTGCCGGCAGATAATTCGCCCTTTTGCGCAGCTGTCATTAGTATGGAAGTTGGTTTTTTTGACATAAATAAGGCCTGGCAGTTTTCCATACTCCAGCCAATGGAGGATGTACGGGTGGAAGCCCCCTCTGAACTGACCAGTGCACCGGATGTCGGATCCTTATTGCAACAATCACTGATCACCAGGTTGAGCCGGGCACCTTTTGACCGGAGTTTCTGATAAATTGTTTCTACATTAAGGGTAAAGGCTCCCCCGTATTTCTGAAAACTTTTGTCCCGTAAATCCAGGTAAGGAAACTGGTATTGTTCATCCACATCATTAAATCCATGCCCGGAATAATAAAAAACAACAATATCATTGGGCCCCGGCCTGACCGCACTAACGGCTTTATCCACATTGACTTTAGTGAAATCCTTTCCCGCGATCACCGTTGGTTTGAAATTTATTTCAAGGAATTCGGCAATCTCACTGAATGTCTTATAAGTCGCATCCTTATCAATCACACATGTTTTTCCAATATCCTTATCCTCCGTATTGGCTACCAGTACCAGGTGCAGTTGTGCCTGCTTATCATCCGCACTGAGGCCGCGGGTCGTGGTTTCAAAGAGTTGTTTGTAAAAATCATCCGCTTCTGTAAAAAATTCCATCACCAGTTCCCGGGTCAGGTCTTCCTGGTTCAGGAACCGGACTTCTTCAAGCTGTCCTACCTGGGTTGATGTGTCATCTGGCATTGAAAAAACAAAAGAAGGTTCATAGAAACCCGAATCCGGATTAAAGCTGAACACAAAATGATCTTCCAGGAATTCGTCATCGGTCGTACCAATAATGAATCGGGGATTAAGACCCACAAATACCAGTTGTGAACTATCCTCCATTCCATTCGCATCCTGGCCATACGATTCCTGCATATCCATTTCAACCAGTTTGTTCTTATTATCTTCGGAATTGAGATAAGCGACTCTGACCAGACCGGTTCCATCATCATTCCTCAATATGAAAGCACTTAAGCGGTCCGTTACCCCATCACTGGTATACGAATAACGCATTTCATATAAAGTTTGGGAATGGGCGGAAACGACAAAAAACAGACCTGAAAACAACAGGCTAAACCGGAGTATACGATTCATCAGCAGCAGGTTTGAGGTAAAATTAAATCTACCAAATTCAGCCGGTTCACCCAAAAAAATATTAACCCCCTGAAGCAGCAAAAAAATGTGTAATCCGTTTTTATTCTATAAATTAGAACGATTAAGACCTGTTTCATGAACCAACGGAATTTCAACTTTTCATACCGGTTACCCAGCTACCTGCTTGTTTTTTGCCTGTTTCTACAGACGGTTACGGCCAGTGCACAGCAGTCGAATGTGGACAGCATGCGCAACCTGCTACGGCTTGAGCACGTGGATACCGCGCGGGTTAAACTACTCTGGCAGCTGGCCCGTGATATGGGAGGTTATAATCCGGACACCGCACAATTTCTTTCTCAGCAAGCCCTCTACCTGGCCCGTAAGATCAATTACCTGGAAGGGGAATCACGTGCACTTGGGGTATTGGCGAATACCCTGGTG
>CAZLRY010000154.1:0-7411 GCA_964561675.1 uncultured Chitinophaga sp. | reverse complement strand
AAAAAATAATCAACCCGTAAACGAATTATATGCAAGAAGGAATTTCAGGTAAAATTGCGCGGTCGTTCATTACTTCCAAACTGACGATCCTGCTGATGGTGGCTTTTCTGCTGATCGGCGGATACAGCACCCTGCTGATCCCCCGGGAAGAAGAGCCGCAGATTGAAGTACCGATGGCCGATATCTTTATCGGTTTCCCCGGTGCTTCACCCAAAGAAGTGGAGACCAAGATCAGTGCCCCGATGGAAAAAATGATTTCCAATATCAAGGGGGTGGAATATGTGTATTCCACGTCCATGAAAGGACAGGCCATGATCATCGTTCAGTTCTATGTTGGCGAAGATGTGGAACGTTCACTGGTGAAACTCTACAATGAGATCATCAAGAATATGGATAAAATGCCACAAGGCGTAACCATGCCCATGGTTAAAACCCGTGCCATTGATGATGTACCGGCATTAGGTGTTACCCTGTGGAGTGAAAAATACGATGACTATGCACTCCGTCAGATCGGGGAAGCCTTGACCAATGAAATTAAAAAAGTAAAAGACGTTTCTGATGTCCGCATCATCGGTGGCCGCAGCCGCCAGGTGAATGTCGTACTGGATAAAAACAAGATGGCGGAAAACCGGGTGGATTTCCTGAGTATCAGTCAGCATATTCAGGGCTCTAATGCCCAGACCACTGCAGGTAACCTTTTACAGAAGGACACGGCCTTTTCAGTAGAAACAGGAAATTTTCTCGCCACGGCTGAAGACGTAGAGAACCTGGTAGTCGGTGTCAATCAGCAACAACCTGTGTTTTTAAAACAGGTGGCCAAAGTGAGTGACGGTCCTGAAACCGCTTCCCAATATGTTTTATTTGGATATGGCCAGGAAGATACCACCCGTATCGCCCATCCTTCAGCTTACCCTGCCGTTACGCTTTCCATTGCCAAACGGAAAGGAGCGGATGCCATGCGCCTGTCTGAGCAGATCCTCTCTAAAGTGGAGCATGCCAAAAAACAATTGGTTCCGGCGGATGTAAATACCAGTATCACCCGTAACTATGGGGAGACGGCTTCCCATAAAGTAAGTGAATTGTTATTCCACCTGTTTATCTCGATTGTGGTGGTCACCTTGTTTGTCATGCTGGCCATGGGCTGGCGCGGTGGTCTGGTCGTATTCCTTTCAGTACCGGTCACTTTTGCACTCACTTTACTGGCTTATTATTTCCTTGGATATACGCTGAACCGGATCACTTTATTTGCCCTCGTGTTTATCACCGGTATTGTGGTGGATGACTCCATCATCATTGCCGAAAACATGCACCGTCACTTCAAGATGAAACGGCTTCCGCCGATGCAGGCCGCCATCTATGCCATCAATGAAGTGGGCAACCCGACCATCCTCGCCACGTTCACCGTCATTGCGGCGGTATTACCCATGGCCTTTGTGTCCGGATTGATGGGACCATATATGAGTCCCATGCCGATCGGCGCTTCCATTGCCATGATGCTGTCACTGATTGTGGCCCTGACCCTGACGCCTTATCTTGGATATATTTTCCTGCGTGAAAAAGAGAAGAAAGGGGGCAAACATGAAGAAAGTAAACCACACCGGCTGGAAGACAGCGGTATTTATAAAATCTATAACGCCTTTATACAGCCTTTACTGAATCATCGCTGGAAACGGTACACGTTTATATTCAGTACCGTGGCTATCCTGATTATTTCCCTGGCGCTGTTCTTTACCAAAACAGTAGCCGTGAAAATGCTGCCCTTTGACAATAAGAATGAATTCCAGGTGGTCATTGATATGCCAGAAGGATCAACGTTGGAAAAAACGGCCGCTGTTACCAAAGACATTGCTGATTTTGTCGCCAAACAACCCCTGGTGAAAGACTACCAGTTGTATATCGGTACCTCCGCCCCGATCAGTTTCAACGGACTGGTGCGTCACTACGACCTGCGTCGCGGGGATAATATGGCGGATATACAGGTCAACCTGATCAGCAAGGAAGACCGTAAAAAACAAAGTCATGATATAGCGAAAGACATGCGTCCGGGTATCCAGGCCATTGCGGCTAAATACAAGGCCAATGCAAAAATTGTGGAAGTACCCCCGGGTCCTCCTGTATTATCCACCATTGTGGCGGAAGTGTACGGACCGGATTACAATGAACAGATTAAACTGGCTGACCAGGTCAAAGGCCTGCTGAATAAAACCGATGATGTGGTGGATGTGGACTGGATGGTGGAAGACGATCAGCCGGAGTATGACTTTATCATTGATAAGGAAAAAGCCATGCGGCAGGGCGTAGCGCCCGCACAGATCGTTGCTACATTACGGGCAGCTTTATCCGGTCAGGTCACAGGTAATCTCAATAAGCCGTCGTCGTATAACCCGGTGAATATCGTACTGAAACTGAATGATGCGGATAAGACTTCTGTGGATGACCTTAAGAGCCTGAAAGTGATCAGTCAGTCAGGTATGGCCATACCCGTTGGTGATATGGTAACCATCAAACCAGTCATCAAGGAAAAGAGTATTTTCCGGAAAAACCAGAAACGTGTAGTGTACGTGCTGGCAGATATGGCCGGCAAACTGGAGAGTCCCTCCTATGCGATGATGAAAATTTCGGACAGTCTCCAGAAACTGAAAATGCCGGAAGGATATGAACTGAAGGAAGAATATACCCAACAGCCGGAATTCGAAGACAACTATTCGGTGAAATGGGATGGAGAATGGCAGATCACTTTTGAAGTGTTCCGTGATCTTGGTATTGCTTTCGTAGTGGTGATCCTGATTATCTATATGCTGATCGTGGGTTGGTTCCAGAACTTCAGTGTGCCATTAGTAATGCTGGCCGCGATCCCGCTTTCCCTCGTAGGAATTGTGTTAGGTCACTGGATGATGGGTGCCTTCTTTACCGCCACTTCCATGATCGGTTTCATTGCGCTGGCCGGAGTAATGGTGCGAAACTCTGTATTGCTGATTGACTTTATCGATATCCGGCTGAATGAAGGTATTCCGCTGAAACAGGCGATCATCGAAGCGGGGGCGGTGCGTACCACGCCAATCCTCCTGACGGCAGGTGCGGTGGTGCTGGGTGCAGTGATCATCCTGTTTGATCCGATCTTCCAGGGACTGGCCATTTCACTGATGGGTGGAACCGTAACGTCTACGTTCCTGACCCTGTTGGTGGTGCCCTTGCTCTACTATAAAATGCTAAAGAAAAAACATACAAAAAATAAAACCCTGTAACATGAAACTCTTATTTGTAACCTGTCTGAGTGATTTCAAGACAGATGTAATGAAAATCTTTCATGAAGCAAAGGTGAAAGTGTTCAGTGTAACGGAGACCACCGGGGTGAAGGACGAACACGATGCCGATCTGCTGGATGACTGGTTTGGCAATAAGGACGGCGAATATGATTCCCTGATCCTGTTCAGTTTTACCCCCGAAGCTACCGCGGCCGATGCCATGATGCGGATCCGGGAGTATAATAAAGTACAAGGAAATAAATTTCCCATCCGGGCCTTTATCATGCCGGTGGAGGAAGCGAGTTATTAATATAGCAGGGTCTCGCGAAGCGGACCCTGCTATCACACCCGTCCTGCGTCCCCTTCGGGAGACGCAGGAATAAAAGTACCAGTGTCCCCTTCGGGAGACACTGGTACATAAACACAAAAAAATATGAGAGAAAGAATTATCCGTGCCGTTGCCGGCACCCTGGTATTAGTCAGTATTACATTAGCCGCGACGGTTCATATCAATTGGTTGTTCCTGGCGGGTTTTGTGGGACTGAACCTGTTGCAATCGTCGCTGACGAAATTTTGTCCGTTGGAGATGATATTGAAGAAGGCGGGAGTGAAGTAGTGAGTGGTGAGTAGTGAGTGAGTTACTAAGATGCCTTGTCAATTTTAAGCGGTGATATGGCTATTGACAACATCTGTTTTAAGTACGAGGTACGAAGTACGAGAGGTATCCCGTAAAACGAGTAACAACAGTTAATATTGATTCAACCTTCTTAGAAGGGGCTGTTGACTACTAACTACCGACTACTATCTACCGACTAGTTTCTCTTCGCGTCCTTTGCGGGAGCAAAAGAAAAAGGCTGCACCGTTAACCGGTACAGCCTTTTTATATAATAGGTTTAAAAAAATTAACCTAAAGCCACCCTTTTGAATTCAGTAACTACTACATCACCGCTTTCTTTCAGGTAGTCGCCTACGGATTTGCTGCTGTCTTTTACGAAAGCCTGGGCCGTCAGGGTTTGTTCTTTGAAGAACACACCCATTTTACCTTCAGCGATCTTGGTCAGCATTTCTTCGGGTTTACCGGCCATTTTAGGATCCTGTTTCATCAGTTCCATGACGATATCCTTTTCACGGGCGATCACATCAGCAGGTACGGAAGAAGCATCAACGGCTACGGGATTCAGGGCAGCGATCTGCATCGCTACGTCTTTACCGGCATCAGCAGCTTCTTTGTTCAGTCCTACCAGTACACCGATGCGGTAAGCACCGTGAATGTAAGAAGCAACATAAGGAGCATCCACGCGCTGGAATTTAGTCACCCCGATTTTTTCACCGATGGTGGCCAGTTTCTCGTCCACGAGACCAGCTACAGTCAGTTCACCGATTTTCACGGCCATCAGTTCTTCCAGGTTGTTTACGTTGTTGGCGATGGCGGCATCAGCGATGCTTTTACCAAAGGCCACGAAGTCTGCGTTTTTAGAAACGAAGTCTGTTTCACAGCTTACACATACCACGATACCGGTTTTGTGATCAGCGGTTGTTTGGGCAATCACCACACCCTCTTTTGCTTCACGGTCACTTCTTTTAGCGGCCACTTTCTGACCTTGCTTACGCAGCCAGTCAATAGCGGCTTCAAAATCACCATTGGTTTCAGTCAGGGCTTTACGGCAATCCATCATACCCGCGCCGGTTGCCTGGCGGAGTTTATTGATATCCTGTGCACTAATTGTTACGGTGCTCATATAATCAGGTTTTAATAATTAACAATACAATTCTTCCTTACATAAACATTGGCCGGGCAGCAGGTGTATTGTCCGAAGCATCGGACTACTAACTACTATCTGCTAACTCCGAACTGCTGTTTATCTCTTTCCGCCTCCAGGACCACGTCCACCGGGCGTACCACTACCAGAACGGCGTCTTTGACCACCGGCTCCGGGACCACCCGCACCACGACCTCTTCCGCCACGGCCACCTTCTGCTTCAGCTTCCGCCTGCAGTTTAGCCGCTTTCCTTTCTTTTTCATCATCGGTCATTTCATCTACTTCCTCATCTTTAGCGGCTTGTCTTTCGGCAAGACCTTCAGCGATGGCAGCAGTGATATAATTTACGATGATCGCGATGGATTTAGTCGCATCGTCATTGGCAGGAATAGCGAAGTCCACTTTATTAGGATCGCAGTTGGTATCTACCACACCGAAGGTGGAGATGCCGAGACGCTTGGCTTCTGCCAGCGCGATATGCTCATGCCCGATATCGATGATGAAGAGGGCGGCCGGTACACGTCCCAGCTGGGCGATACCACCGAGTACTTTCTCCATTTTATCTTTATCGCGGCTCAGAGTGAGGCGCTCTTTCTTAGTGATGCTGTCGAAAGAACCATCAGTCAGCATTTTTTCAATGCTCTGCATTTTCTTCACGCTCTTACGAACGGTATTGAAGTTGGTCAGCATACCACCCAGCCACCTTTCGGTAACGAAGGGCATGTTCACTTTCTTCGCGCTTTCGTTTACGATATCTTTTGCCTGTTTTTTAGTACCTACGAAAAGGATCTTCTTCCCGCTGCGGGCGATCGCTTTCATGGCTGCTGCGGTTTCCTGCAGGCATTCCACGGTTTTGTTCAGGTCAATGATGTGAATACCTTTCTTTTCAGCAAAGATGTAAGGTAACATCTTGGGGTTCCACTTCTTCTTGAGGTGACCGAAATGAACACCTGCCTCGAGAAGCTGCTGTTGTAAGGATGTATTTTCCATTTTCTGTTGTTGTTATAATTATTTTGAATAAATAGCTGTGAGCTGCGAGTGTCGAGCTGTGAGCAGTTAACTCGTAGCTCATAGCTAATAGCTCGTAACTTATATTAACGTTTAGAGAACTGGTAGCTTCTACGGGCTTTCTTGTGACCGAATTTCTTACGTTCAACAGAACGGGGATCACGTTTCAGCAGACCGGCCGCTTTCAGGGCGGGACGGAATTCCGGGTTCAGTTCAACCAGTACACGGGAAATACCCAGCATAGCGGCTTCAGCCTGACCTTTCAGACCACCACCGGCAGCGTTGATTTTCACATCGTATTTAGTGGCTACGTCAACTGTTTTCAGCGGACGCTCTACCTGGTTTTGCAGGTATACCAGCGGGAAATATACTTTGTAGTCTTTGTCGTTGATCGTGATGCTGCCGCTTCCTTTAGAAACGAACACCCTTGTCACGGCTTCTTTACGACGTCCTACACCTGTTGTTTGCTTTTCCATTATTTTGTTTTTTCGGCCTCCACACTCCCTGTAATAGAGTGTTTAAAGACCTTTTATTTAATGACTTTTCATTTTTAATCGACCTCAAGTCCCCCTTCGGGGGATTTAGGGGGCCGGGTCCTAGAATTTCAGATCCTTGGGTTGTTGTGCTCCGTGGGGATGCTCAGCACCGGCGTATACAAATAATTTTTTGTACATCTTACGTCCGAGACGGTTCTTAGGAAGCATTCCTTTTACAGCTCTTTCGATCAGGACTTCAGGACGACGTTTCTGCAGGTTGGAAGCCGTTTCTTCTTTACGACCGCCGGGGTATCCGGTGAAGTGGTCATAAATTTTCTGTTCCATTTTGTTGCCGGTTAAAACAACTTTCTCGCAGTTGATCACGATGATGTAATCACCGGTGTCAACGTGGGGGGTGTAGCATGCTTTGTTCTTACCACGTAATACAGCGGCAATTTTAGCACACATACGACCTACGGTTTGATTAGTACCGTCCACAACATACCAGTTGCGTTTTACGGTAGCCTCGTTCGCGTGTTTGGTAGTGAAATGTAATTTGCTCATTTAAGAAAAGCTTTGAGCTGTGAGTTACGAGCTTCGAGCCCGTTTCCTCCAGCGGTTAGTGAATAATCAAACAGAGCTATCCCTCTGCCTGACCCCATCCCAACCCGGTTTAAGGGGCTCTTTTGGGGGTGCAAAGATAAGAATGCGGAATATTCTAACCTAAGAAAAAGAGTAGAAATATAACAAGCACCTTTGTAACTAAATGATTTTCAATAAATATTTTGACGATATATTTTCATTGGTTTAAAAAGTTGGTAATTTACCAACCGTTTTTTAGTTTCAATTACTTTTTTTATCCAAAAGGAAAGTTTATGACCCAGTGGTTTTTAATAGAAACTGAAGCAGAATACGCAATAGC
>CAZLRY010000153.1:0-7448 GCA_964561675.1 uncultured Chitinophaga sp. | reverse complement strand
CCCTTATCTTTGCGCCAAATTTCGGAACAGGTATGTACATCCATCGTTTCAAATCCTTTACTGTAGCGGTTTTCAGCGTATTTTTTGTCCTTTTTTCCGGGTCTTTGATGGCGCAGGAAGGACAACATGCGGGTGAACCCACAGAAAACAAGGAAGCTGCCCATGGGGAGAAGAAAGAAAAACTGAATGTAGGCGAAGTCATCTTCGAACACGTTCTGGATGGCCATGAATTTCACTTCTTTGGTGTTTCTATTCCCCTGCCTGTTCTGGTTTACTCAAAAGAAAAAGGCTTCAAAGCCTTTATGTCTTCCGCTTTTCACCACGGTGAACATCCGCACGAAGGCTATATGATCCTGACCAAACACAATATTGAAGCAATGGGGCTGGATCCGAAGAAATTCAAGAACGAGGATATTTATGCCGTTGGAGCTGATGGAAAGCCTGATACCAGTGTGAGCGTTTTCGATTTCTCACTGACCCGTAACGTGGTGCAGATGATTCTGGCGCTGACCCTTTTTGTGGTGATCATGCTGCGTATCGCCAAACGCTATAAAAGCGGGGTAGGAGTGACTTCTGCTCCTAAAGGTTCACAAAGCCTGATTGAGCCGGTTATTACTTTTGTACGGGATGAAGTGGCCAAGCCCAACCTGGGACACAAGTATGAGAAATACCTGCCTTATCTGCTGACGGTATTCTTCTTTATCCTGATCAATAACATTTTCGGACTGATTCCCGGTTCAGCAAACGTAACGGGTAATATTGCCTTCACCGCAGTACTTGGTCTGATCTCCTTTGTGGTGATACTCTTCAGTTCCAACAGTCATTACTGGGGCCATATTTTCAACCCGCCGGGTGTACCCCTGGGTGTGAAGTTTATCCTGGTGCCGGTGGAGTTCCTGAGTGTGTTCATCAAGCCCTTCGCCCTCATCATTCGTCTTTTCGCGAACATGGTGGCCGGTCACATTATCATTATTTGTCTGATCTCCCTGATATTCATTTTTGGCCAGCTGAACCCGGTTGCCGGATGGGGTGCTTCACCGCTCTCGATTGGCTTTACCGTGTTTATTTACCTGATCGAGGTACTGGTGGCCTTCCTGCAAGCCTTCATCTTTACGATGCTGACGGCAGTATTCGTGGGACAGGCATTTGAAGGAGAGCATCATGAAGACGCGCATGCAGCGCATCATTAAGATCAAGTTAAGTTGTCTAGAAGAATTTCATGAGGAAAGAGAATAGCGGCGTTATTTGACATTTCGATTTTTAAAAGAAGGCTCAATGTATCAGAGTCTTCGAAGTCTCCCTTCAGGGGAGATTTAGAGGGGCGTATTTTTTAACAATCAATAAAAAAGAACATGGATTTATTTCTTTTAGCAGAAATGGCTAACGCAGGTGGAGCCATCGGCGCAGGTTTAGCAGCTATCGGTGCCGGTATCGGTATCGGTCAGATTGGTAAAGGTGCCGTTGAAGCCATTGCCCGTCAGCCGGAAGCGTCTAACGACATCCGCGGTAACATGATCCTGACTGCAGCCCTCGTTGAGGGAGCTGCCCTGTTCGCGATCATCGTGGGCTTCCTCGCAATGGTATTATAATATCATTGCCGAAAAAAAATTACTGCATCCAAAGCACAGGGCGGAGGATGCAGTATTTAAATGACAAATAATAAATAACCAATAAAAAATGAGGACATCCGGCAACGGATCAATCATTTGAAATCAGACGTTTTATGGAGTTATTACTTCCCAAATTAGGTTTGTTAGCCTGGACCCTTCTGGCCTTCCTGATCGTTTTCTTCCTGCTGAAGAAAATGGCCTGGCCCGCCATCATTAAAGGACTGCGTGACCGTGAGAACAGTATCACTGAATCTCTGGCCACGGCCCAGAAAGTGAAAGAGGAAATGGCCCTGATGAAAAGTGAGAACGAAGCCCTGCTGGCCAAAGCCCGTGAGGAAAGAGCCCAGTTGCTGAAAGAAGCCCGGGAGACCAAGGATAAAATCATCAGCGAAGCCAAAGAGCAGGCCAAGACCGAAGCCAACAAAGTAGTG
Organism: uncultured Chitinophaga sp.; assembly: GCA_964561675.1. Lineage (GTDB taxonomy): Bacteria > Bacteroidota > Bacteroidia > Chitinophagales > Chitinophagaceae > JJ008. Next base: position 5,407 of record CAZLRY010000153.1, on the reverse strand, counting down.
GCAGAAGCCCAGGCTGCGATCAACGCCCAGAAAATGGCGGCCCTGACCGAAGTAAAGAACCAGGTGGGTAAACTGGTGATCGAAGTAAGTGAGAAAGTACTGAGAAAAGAACTGGCGAATAAAGAAGCCCAGGAAGCCCATATCAAGGGTCTGGTAGACGGTGTAAAATTGAATTAATCAAATTAAGTGATGAACTAATCTGTAAGGACTCTTCCCTCACTCATTATTCATTATTCATTACTCATTATATGCAGAATCCCCGTTTAGCATCAAGATACGCGAAATCAATCCTGGATCTTGCCATCGAAAGAGGTGAGCTGGAGAAGGTATATGCGGATATGCAATGGTTACAAGCGGTCTGCAAAAGCAACCGTGATTTTGTGAATATGCTGCGCAGCCCGATCATTAAAAATGACGTGAAGCGTAAGATCATTGAAGCGGTTACTGTTACCGGGAATATCAGCGAAATGACCGCCGGGTTTAACCGACTGCTGGTGACAAAGAACCGGGAGCGTTTCCTGCCCGAGATCGTGAATGCCTTTATCACCGCTTATAAAGCACACCATAAGATCCGGACCATTCAGCTGACTACGGCTACACCCGTAACAGAAACCATGCGCAATGCCATTGTGGACCAGGTAAAAAAATCAGTTGGGTTTGAGAAAGTGGAACTCGAGGAAAAGGTAAATCCGGAACTGATCGGTGGTTTTGTACTGCAGGTAGGCGATCAGCTGGTGGATGCCAGTGTGGCCTATGACCTGAAAGCCATTGCCAAACAATTTGAGAACAACGATTTTATTTATAAGATCCGCTAATTTTTAAAGAATAAAAAGAGACAGATATGCCAGAAATTAAACCAGATGAAATAAGTGCCATTCTGCGCCAGCAGCTGAGCAACTTTAACGCCAACGCCGACCTGGAAGAAGTTGGTACGGTATTACAAATTGGAGACGGTATTGCCCGTGTATACGGTTTGGGTAATGTGCGTTATGGTGAACTGGTGGAGTTTGAAACAGGGGTACGTGCTATCGCCCTGAACCTGGAAGAAGATAATGTGGGTGTGGTACTGATGGGAGAAACCGGTGGTATCCAGGAAGGATCTAAAGTAAAACGTACCGGACAGATCGCTTCTATCAAAGTAGGAGAAGGCATGGTTGGCCGTGTGGTAAATACCCTCGGACATCCGATCGACGGTAAAGGTCCCATCACTGGTGAGCGTTATGAAATGCCCCTGGAGCGTAAAGCTCCCGGTGTTATCTTCCGTGAGCCGGTAAAAGAGCCGCTGCAAACAGGTATCAAAGCGATCGACGCGATGATCCCCATCGGCCGCGGACAACGTGAGCTGGTAATCGGTGACCGTCAGACTGGTAAAACTGCCATCTGTATCGATACCATCATCAATCAGAAAGAATTCTACAAAGCAGGAAAGCCTGTATATTGTATTTATGTAGCGATCGGACAGAAAGCCTCCACTATTGCCGGGGTGATGAAGACCCTGCAGGACAATGGCGCGATGGATTACACCGTAATCGTAGCGGCCTCTGCTTCTGACCCCGCTCCTTTACAGTTCTATGCGCCCTTTGCCGGTGCGGCGATCGGTGAGTTCTTCCGCGATACCGGTCGTCCGGCCCTGATCATCTATGATGACCTGTCCAAGCAGGCCGTGGCTTATCGTGAGGTATCCCTGCTGCTTCGTCGTCCTCCAGGTCGTGAAGCTTACCCTGGTGACGTATTCTACCTGCACAGTCGTCTGCTGGAAAGAGCGGCGAAAGTGATCAGTGATGATAATGTAGCCAAAAACATGAATGACGTTCCGGACAGTATCCGTCACCTGATCAAAGGTGGTGGTTCCCTGACCGCCCTGCCGATTATCGAAACACAGGCAGGTGACGTATCTGCCTATATCCCGACCAACGTAATCTCGATTACTGACGGTCAGATCTTCCTCGAGACGAACCTGTTCCTCTCCGGTATCCGTCCGGCGATCAACGTGGGTATCTCAGTAAGTCGTGTGGGTGGTAATGCGCAGATCAAATCCATGAAGAAAGTAGCGGGTACCCTGAAACTGGACCAGGCCCTCTACCGTGAGCTGGAAGCCTTCTCCAAATTCGGTGGTGACCTCGATGCGGCTACCAAGAACGTAATCGATAAAGGTGCCCGTAACGTGGAAGTACTGAAACAGCCCCAATACTCACCGTTCTCCGTTGAAAAACAGGTAGCAATCATTTACCTGGGTACTAACGGACTGCTCAAAGCTGTAGCAGTGAAGCGTGTGAAGGAATTTGAAGAACATTTCCTGATGGAAATGGAAAACAAATTGCCGGATGTGCTGGCTGAATTCAAAAAAGGTAATTTACCGGAAGAAGGCATCAAGAAGATGGTCGAACTGGCCAATGGACTGATTCCTCAGTATAAATAAACAAATGCTGATCTGTTTATAGAAGGGGCTTGCCGGAAGGTAAAGCCCCTTTTTTTAGTAGGTGAAACTGAATATGAATAACCGGTTTTTTTCAGGAAGAGGGCTGAAGGGATTCTGGCGTGAGTCAGGGATTCTGTTATTATGCATATGGGTTATTTTCTTTTTGAACCGCTGTGCGGGCCCTGATGCTGGTGCGGGTGAATTGGCAAAATGGTTGCCTGAAAAAGTTTCCGATCTTGTGTACCTGGATCCTTCCAATCCTTATTCAGATAAAAAAAGGGAACTGGGCCGGTATCTTTTTTATGATAACCGGTTATCAGTAAACAATACCCGGTCCTGCTCCAGTTGCCATGCGCAGGCATTCTCTTTTACGGATAACTATACCCGTTCGTCGGGTGCCATGGGTGATCTGCACCAGCGCAACAGCCGGCCACTGATCAACCTGGTGTATAACCGGTACCTGACCGCGGCCGATTCAACGATTCACTTTCCGGAAACACAAATGGACGGGCCCTTGTTTAATGAACACCCGCCGGAAATGGGCGCCAGGGGACATGAGCAACAGATAATGGACCGGTTGAAAAACGATAACATTTACATTGCCTTGTATGCAAATGCCTATCCGGCGGAAAAGGATCCGGTTAACTGGAAAAACAGTAAGCTGGCAATTGCCACTTTCATTAAGACCATTATTTCGAACGATGCGCCGTATGACCGCTATCGGCGGGATAGTGTTCTATATCCCTTACCTGCTCCTGCCGTCCGGGGAAGGCAGTTATTTTTTTCCAGCAAACTGAAATGTTACCAATGTCATGGCGGTAATGATTTTTCAACGCCTTTAAAATCCAATCAGCAAGGACAACCGGATTTTTATTTTAATACAGGATTGTATAATATTGACGGGAAAGGTGGTTATCCCTCTTATGACCGGGGGCTGAGTGCCCTGACCGGGAGAAAAGCGGATGAAGGAAAATACCGGGTACCGGTTTTGCGCAATCTTGTATTTACGGCACCGTATTATCATGATGGCAGTGCACTAACGATTGAAGAAGTGATCCGGGGGTATGAGCAGGGAGGAAGAATCCTGAAGAGCGGACCTTTTGCAGGGGATGGACGAACAAATCCTTTTAAGAGTGATTTAGTGAGCGGATTTTCATTGACCGATACAGAGCGCAGGGACCTGATTTCATTTTTATACAGTCTTTCAGATTCTGCGTTAATTAATAATAAGAACTATGCAAACCCGTACAGGTAAATACAGGATTTTCTCCAGGCTGCGGACTACCGGGCCATGGATATTGGTCCTGTCCGTTTTTTTATATGCCTGCCAGGAAACAGGTAATGCCGAAAAGAAATGGCCATCCTATGATGAGCAGGCGCGCAATGCGGTACTCCTGCCATTGGACAGTTTTACGAATACCCCTTTGATACAGCAACGGGTAGCCGAAATCCGCCAAGCCCTTACAGGTCCCATTCCCGTAATGTTATGTAAAGACAGCCTGAGTGGTCCCCAACAAATGGCCCAGTTGCTGGCCTTGCGTGATACGGTCTTTACCCGTCAGCTCAGAGATCCGGTTTCGGGCAATCCATACCGTAATGAGATATTTGGAGTATACCCTGCCAGACAAAGTGATTTGGTTACCGCAAAGTTGCCTTACACTTTACAATCAACGTATCGGGTAGAGATGTATAATTATGCGCTGAATATGACTTCCGTGGCCATGGTAGACGTGGACCGGCAGCAGGTACTGACCAGTTATTTGATAGAAGATGTTCAGCCGGATATCTCCGGTTACCTGAAAGAGCTGGCGGTAAAGATTGCCGTGGATGCTCCGGAAGTTCAAGAGGCGCTTGGCATTAAACCATCCGAAAAAGAGGCCCTGATGAGCAGTACCAAGACCGCCCTTAACCGGAGCCGCTGTGAACGTAGCCGGCATCTTTGTGTGGCACCCACTTTTGTAAAAGGGGATAAAGCACTGTGGGCGATTATTGATCTGACCGATCACCGGCTGGTGGGTATTCGCTGGACTACGGTTGGTGAACCCGGAACAGCCGTTCCCTTGTTAACCGAAAAAAAATTACAGGATGATAAGATTACTTCCTGCTATTGTGAAGTGGAGCAGCCACTGAAGAAGAACGGTTGGGAGATGAAGTACATGCTCACCAGCAGTGATGGTCTGCGGATAAGCGACGTGCAGTTTAACGGACAACCGGTTTTACGCAGTGCCAAACTGGTGGATTGGCATGTGAGTTATAGTGGTACGGATGGCTTTGGGTATAGTGATGCGGTGGGTTGCCCGTATTTCAGCCAGGCGGCGGTAGTAGCCTGGGAAATTCCCAAAGTAGCGGAACTCAGGGATGATCAGCAACGCGTAATTGGTTTTGTACTGGAGCAGACCTACCGCAGCGAAGGCTGGCCAACGCCCTGTAATTATAATTACCGGCAGCGGTATGAGTTTTATAATGATGGACGTTTTCGCGTAGCCTGTGCCAGCATCGGAAGAGGTTGCGGCAATACGGGTACTTACCGTCCGGTTTTCCGGATTGCATTTTCCGGAGAAAAGAACAGTTTTTATGAGTATAAGGAAAACAACTGGCTGCAATGGCAACAGGAGCAGTGGCAGCAACAGGGTAGTCTGACCAGTTATACCCCGGAAGGATATCAGTATAAAATCGGAGCCGGAGCTAATGGGTATTTTATAGAACCCGGTCGTGGTCAGTTTGGCGATGGAGGCCGGGGTGATTTCTCCTGGCTTTATGTCACCAGGCATCAGACCGGCAGGGATGAAGGTGAGAATGATCTTGTCACCATCGGCCCATGTTGCAATACGGACTATCACCAGGGTCCTGATAAGTTTATAGAACCCCAGCCTGAAAATATAAAGCAGTCATCCCTGGTGGTATGGTATGTGGCGCAGATGCGAAATGATGATCGTAAAGGAAATGAATATTGCTGGGCGGAGAATGTACTGGAGGATGGGGTGTGGC
>CAZLRY010000152.1:0-7519 GCA_964561675.1 uncultured Chitinophaga sp. | reverse complement strand
TGTTACCAGGTGGTGATACACAGGATTCTAAAATCTGGTGGGATCAGTAAAACAACTTGTTAATTCAAAAAACTAAGACAATGCAAAAGAAATATTCCTTGTTTTTTCTGCTCTTCACCGTGGTTGCTTTTACTTCCTGTATCAAGAAGGAAGTAACACCCCTGGGTGATGAAGGAAAAACATTTGTAAAGATTGTTGGAGGTGGGAGTCCTGCTGAAATCAATAAAAACCCGATTGACTTCGTGGGTACACCACAGCGTTTACTTGCTTGTGATATCCGCAAGGATGCAGCTAACAACTCAGCCCTGAATACGGTTACCACTGTAGTGGTTAAAGACGATACAGCCGCTGTAAGAGCTGCCAATCCGAATTATATCAACATGCCGACTGCCTGGTATACCCTTGAGTCAGAAGCTCCAAGAGTGGGTGGCATGGGTGGTACGTATACCTTCCAGTTCAAAGCCGGTGAATTTGCCAAGCAGATTTATATCAACATTCCCAATGCAACGGTTCTCGACCCGAGTTCTTTGTATGCAATCGGGTTTACCATTACTTCTGTAAGTGCAGATGGATCTATTTCTGTAAACAAATCAATGGTGCTGGAAATCGGTGCTAAAAACGAGTGGGATGGTTCTTACGCCGTAACCGGCCCTGTAACTGACATCATCACCCCGAACCTGATCCAGTGGGAAAACCAACCCGCGTATAGTGATCCCTGGTTAGATGCTAATCCAGGAGCCTGGGAAGCTCACCTGGTTACGACCGGTGCAGCACAGTGTATAGTGGTAGATAATACCATCTGGGGTTCCTGTGGTCATGCGCTATATAACACAGCTACTGCCGGGAATACAGGTTATGGCAGTTTTGGTCTTGTAATTAATTTCGATCCTGCTACCGGTGCTGTTGCCAGCATTTGGAACTATTATGGCGATCCTTCAAGGGCAGCTACCAATCTGGGTACACCAGCTGGCGGAAGCGGAGCACCCAACTATGCCGCTTCTAACACACGTCGTGCCGTACTGGATCCGAGTGGTGTGAATGCGGTTCAGGGTAACAAAGACATCCTGATCAAGTACCTGATGGTACAACCGAATTCCGGGGCCCCGGGTCCTGATTTCATCAGAACTACACTTGATGAGAAATGGGCATATACCGGACCCCGTTAATCATTCTTTAATAGTTTGTGTAAAAGGGCTGTACGTCATACGTACAGCCCTTTTACTTTAGGATAATAGAAGCTTCAATCCGGTATTTGAGCCGGTCTTACTATTTTTGCGCTAAACTATTAATATGGAACAGCCAGATCAGCCCAATATGCTCAATATAGAAATCTCCGAGGAAGTGGCCGAAGGAACCTATGCCAACCTGGCGATTATTACTCATTCACATGCAGAGTTTGTCGTGGATTTTGTAAATGTCATGCCCGGCACTCCCAAAAGCAAGGTCAAATCCCGGATCATTCTCACTCCCCAGCATGCCAAGCGCCTGATGAAAGCCTTAACGGAAAACATCCAGAAATATGAATCCCTGAACGGCCCGATTAAGGACCTGGAGGAGATTCAGCTGCCGTTGAATTTTGGAGGACCTACTGCTCAGGCTTAGTTAGTAGATCGTAGTCGGTAGTTAGTAGTCAACAGCCAGACTAGTTAGTAGTTAGTAGATAGTAGTTAGTAGTCAACAGCCAGGCTAGTTAGTAGTTAGTAGATAGTAGTTAGTAGTCAACAGCCCTTTCTAAGGAGATTAGCTTAAAATAAGGATGTTGGGTTTTCAGCGGAATTTGTCTGGGTTGTTAATCATGTAATTATTCAGTTTGCCGGTTTCTTCGTTTAATAATGAGAGTGCCTTGTGTTCTTCTTCACGGATGTATCCGCAATCTAAACAGAAGTCAAGCCAGACCTGCGTTTCAGTGTTTTCTGTTTCAGCATCGTTTAGTTTACTGATAAAATAATCTTTATATCTTCTACGACGGTAGCCTTCAGCTATGTTTGTACATACTGACCTGGATGATCTTCTAATCTGGTCGGTAAGTGAATATCTTTCTTCAGGCGGAAACCGCTTGGTCAGCTGAAATATTTTCATGGCTAACTCATATCCTTTTTTATAGGCCAGTAAATCTTTATAATAACCCATAACCTTGTTTTTATTTTTTCAACTCTTTTACTTTTTCTATTCTTTCATCCTTTTCGCCTATCACGCCGACTACTAACTACTATCTGCTAACTACTAACTAGATCAGTCCTTCATCCGCAAAACTATAATACCCTTCCTCACTCACTATAATATGATCAAGTACGGTGATGTCCAGCAGGGAAGCAGCGGATTTGATCTTGGCGGTAAGTTGTTCATCGGCGCGGCTGGGACGGAGACTGCCCGAAGGATGGTTGTGGCAGAGTACAAGACTGACGGCATCCTGTTCAAGGGCTTTGCGGAGAATGATCCGGGGATCGGCTACTGTACCGGTAATGCCCCCTTCGCTGACCACTTCCAGTTGCTTGATTTTATTGGCGCGGTTCAGGTATAAAACGGCAAATACTTCGTGACGCAGGTGGCTGAAGCGGGCTTGCAGCAGGCGGGCAATATCCTGGCTGCTGCGGACCAGGTCGCGGGTAAGCGGGCCGGCTGCCTGCTGACGGCGGCCCAGTTCAAGGGCAGCGGTGATGGTAATGGCTTTGGCCTCACCGATGCCCTTAATTGTCATCAGATCCTTAACAGACAACTTGCCCAGTTCCACCAGGTTGTCATTGCCCAGTTTCAGGATTTCTTTGGCAAGATCTATAGCGGATTTCTGCCGGGTACCATTCTGTATAAGGATAGCCAGCAACTCTGAATGGCTGAGGTTTTCTGCACCTGTGTATAGTAGTTTTTCGCGTGGACGGTCGTCTTTTGCCCATTGATTAATCGGGTACTTGTGCTCTTGCATACAGCAACGATAGTTAATAATTTTACACTTGTCAATACCACTTTAAGGTATTGTTACAGGCCCGTTCCACATCCACTCTATGAAGCTCATTAAAATCTGATGAACATGAAAACCAGGACCCTGACACCCATGGGATCATTGCATCCCATCATCTTCTTTGTAGTAGTGTATGTAGTGGCTTTATTGCTTTCTATTTTTATCTGCTCCTCCCTTTTTTACAGTTTTAGCGGCTCTTCTTCCCGTTCCACCGGAAAGGTGCAGCCGGTGGAAGAAACAGTGCCTGCCGGAAACCCGGTAATGGCCGCCAGTACCGTCAGTTTACAGCGCTGATCCGTTTTTAGCTTCAATATTTTTGAGGCGGTCATGCGGTGATTGAGGTGAGAGTAATATCTTCGCCGCATATACAAATCCCCATGCAATACGCTAAAATATTTGCCGGTACCGGCTCACAACACCTGGCAGAACAGATCTGCAAACGTTACGGGACCAAACTGGGTAAAGTCAATATCCAGCGGTTCAGTGATGGCGAAATCAGCCCTATTTTCCTCGAAAGTGTCCGCGGAGACTATGTTTTCCTGGTTCAAAGCACTTTTTCCCCCGCCGAAAACCTGATGGAACTGCTGCTCATGATCGATGCAGCCCGCCGGGCTTCTGCCTACAAAGTCATTGCCGTGATTCCTTATTACGGGTATGCCCGCCAGGATCGGAAAGACCGTCCCCGGGTGGCTATTGGCAGTAAGCTGGTTGCCAATATGTTAGTGGCAGCCGGGGCCGACAGGGTCATTACGATGGACCTCCACGCCCCCCAGATTCAGGGTTATTTTGATATTCCGGTGGATCACCTGGACAGTCATGCAGTTTTTATCCCTTATATCGAGAGTTTGAAGCTGGAAAATCTTACCTTTGCCGCCCCCGACGTGGGAGCTACCAACCGCATCCGGGAGATTGCCAGTTATTTTAATGCGGAAATGGTGATCTGTGACAAGCACCGGAAACGGGCGAATGAAATTGCGAGTATGGTGGTAATCGGGGATGTGACCGGCCGGGATGTGGTGATTATTGATGATATCTGTGATACCGGTGGCACCCTGGCAAAAAGTGCCGGTCTGTTAAAAGAGAAAGGTGCCCGTACGGTAAGAGCCCTGATCACACACCCGGTACTGAGCGGAAAGGCCTATCAGAATATTGAGAACAGTGTGCTTTCTGAACTGGTGGTTTGTGATACGATTCCGGTGAAAACGGAAACGGAAACCGGAAAGATAAAAGTGCTGAGTGTGGCTGAACTTTTTGCAGTAGCAATCAGAAATGCCTACGAGAACAAGAGTATCACCAGCCTGTTTATCCATTCGCAACGAAGAGACAAGTAAACTATAAAACAACAATAAAAAATGAAGACAATTACAATCGAAGGACAACTGAGGACCGGATTCGGCAAAAGCGCCACCCGACAACTCCGCTCTCAGGACATGGTGCCAGGTGTAATTTATGGCGGCTCTGAAGAGGTTAATTTCTACGCTCCTACTGCAGCTTTCAAAAATTTTGTGTACACACCGAGTTTCCAGATCGCTGAAGTAGTACTGGAGGGTAAGACCTACCGTACGATCCTGAAAGACCTGCAGTTTGACAAAGTGGATGATAAACTGATCCATATCGACCTGCTGGAACTGGTAGAGGACAAAAAAGTAATCGCTGATATTCCTGTGAAATTTGTTGGAACATCAAAAGGAGTAAAAGATGGTGGTAAACTGGTGACTAAAATGAAGTCACTGAAGATTAAAACCTACCCTAAATTCCTGAAAGAGCAGATTGAAGTGCCGATCGATACCCTGGAACTGAATGGTAATATCCGTGTGGAAGATGTGAAGGAGCCGAATTACGAGATCCTGAACTCCCCCCGTATTCCGGTTGCTTCCGTGGTAATGACCCGTCAGCTGAAACAGGAAGAAGCTACTGCCCCTGCTGCAGGTGCTGCCAAGCCCGCTGCTGCCCCCGCTGCCGCGAAGCCTGCTGCCAAAAAATAAGGTTTTACACGAATTATACAAACCCGTATCAACTGATGCGGGTTTTTTATTGGCTATCACCGATATTTGAGCTACGACTATGAAATTTTTACTGGCCGGACTGGGAAATCCGGGCGCGGAATACGCCCATACCCGTCATAATATAGGGTTTGATGTGGTGAACGCCTTTGTGCAAAAGCACGTGGGACAGTTCCGCAGCGACCGGCTGGCCCTGGTAGCAGATGTGAAATGGAAGGGGAAGAATTTTGTCTGTGTATGCCCGACCACTTATATGAATCTGAGCGGGAAAGCCGTAAAATACTGGCTGGACAAGGAAAAACTGACCACGGAGCAGCTACTGGTGGTGGTTGATGACCTGGCCCTGCCCCTGAGTAAGCTGCGGCTGAAACCCTCCGGCAGCGATGCGGGACATAATGGCCTGAAAAGCCTCCAGGAAAGCCTGGGAACGAAAGATTACGCCAAACTCCGGTTTGGCATCGGGAATGATTACCCAAAAGGGTTGCAGGCGGATTTTGTACTGGGAAAGTGGAAAAAGGAAGAAGAACCCCTCGTAAAACTGAAGATCGGGAAGTCGGTGGAACTGATTGAAATGTTTGCTGCACAGGGTATTACCACTGCCATGAACCATGTAAATAATAAAGATTTTTCATTATGAGAAATCAGATGGAATCCTTACTTTAGCACTCCTGACCTCGCCCCGGAAGGCGCCTCAACAGCAATTTAAACCGGGGAAATCCAATATACATATTGATTACCACTGAATATATGGGATGATGTCACCCCTGAAGGGTATCCGGTATATTTAATTAAAATGTGACTTCCTGTTATGAAAATTTTCTGTGTCGGCCGAAACTATGTTGCACATGCGAAAGAGCTCGGAAACGAAGTGCCCGATGAGCCTGTGATCTTTATGAAGCCAAAGAGTGCTTTATTGCAACCGCATACACCATTCTATTACCCCGAGTTTACCAACGAACTGCACTACGAATGTGAACTGGTTCTCCGGATCAGCAAGAATGGAAAATATATCCAGGATAAATTCGCGTCCAAATATTATGACGCCATAACTGCCGGGATCGATTTTACAGCCCGTGATATCCAGAATGAACTGAAAGAAAAAGGGCTGCCCTGGGAAAAAGCAAAGGCCTGGGATAATTCCGCCGTGATCGGTAAATGGGTGCCCATGGCCAATGTCAAGAATAAGAAGGAAATCAATTTCTGTCTTTATAAAAACAAAGAACTCGTACAACAGGGCAATACCACCAACATGATCCATAGTTTTGACAAGATCGTGTCTTATATCTCCAACTACTTCTCCGTGAATATCGGAGATATTATATTCACTGGTACACCAGCCGGTGTAGGCGAAGTGGTGGTGGGTGATGAACTGGAAGGATTTATTGAAGATGACAGTATGTTCGCGCTCGAAGTAAAGTAATTGCAAAAAATATTATTCCGACGAAGAGAACCAATACCAACTGCCAGCGGGGGTTGTATCAAAAGGAGATACAACCCCTTATTTTTTCTGAACCGCTTTACCTTACATTTGTTTAGTAATGTTTGCTGCAGATGACTGATTTATCCATTTTACTCCGCGCATATAAGCTCATGAGCCAGACCAGGGCCATGGCCGATCTGTATGAGGCTAACCGCTCTATTTGTAAATATGTGCATTCCACATCGCGGGGACATGAAGCTATACAACTGGCCACGGCCTTTAATCTGCAATCACAGGATTTTGTAAGCCCTTATTACCGGGATGAAAGTATGTTGCAGGGACTGGGTTTTACACCCTATGAGCAAATGCTTCAACTCCTGGCAAAAGGAGAAGATATATTTACGGGCGGCAGGGAATACTATTCCCACCCGAATTACCGGGGCGATGATAAACCATTGATCATCCACCAGAGCAGTGCCACAGGTATGCAGGCCATTCCCACCACGGGTATTGCACAGGGGATCAGGTACTGGGAAAAATCAGATCCTGCCCGGCTGAAGAAAGGCCCCGATGGAGAATTGCCCGTAGTACTCTGTTCGATGGGCGATGCCAGTGTGACCGAAGGAGAAGTGAGCGAGGCCATGCAGTTTGCCGTATTAAAGCAATTACCGGTGATCTATCTTGTACAGGATAACAACTGGGGCATCAGTGTATCGGCAGGAGAAGCACGTGCCATGAACGCCTATGAATATGTGGCGGGTTTCAAAGGCATGAACCGGATCCAGGTAGATGGAAGCGATTTTGAAGCCTCCTATAAAGTGATGAAAGATGTTTGTGAGTTTGTACGCCGGGAACGAAAGCCCGTGCTGGTGCATGCAGAAACCCCGTTGTTGGGACATCATACCAGTGGCGTGCGGTCCGACTTTTACCGCAGCCAGGTAGACCTGGAAAAACATCATCAGCATGATCCTATTCCACGGCTTCGGAAGCGACTGGAGGAAAGAGGGGTGTCAGAAGCTGAATTAAATGAAATTGAAAGAGCCGCAGAAGAACTTGTAACGGCCGATTTTAAAAAAGCAGTAGCCGCTCCTGATCCCGATCCGTTGACGGTGGGTGATAATGTATTTGTGCCTGCAGTTA
>CAZLRY010000151.1:0-7535 GCA_964561675.1 uncultured Chitinophaga sp. | reverse complement strand
AGCTAACAACGAACACCTATTCTCTGAGCGGGCTGTTTCCTGACACCTGACACCTGACATCCGACAACTGATTAAAAAAAAAGGCCATCCCGCAGGACAGCCTTTTCTTTATACATTTCTTCTTTCGCTTAGTAGGACCAGAGATCCTGTTCGAAATTGAAGATTTTCTCTTTGATATTTTCTCCTTCCAGCAGGCGGAGGATCGGATCGTTGATATAGTTCCGGATCATCTTGTTGCTGGCATTATCCAGTGTGGACTTTACGATATAACTGCTGAACATGCGGCTCTCGAAAAGCTCCTCCCAGGTCATGCGACTCTGGCCCATGTTTTTAGGGTTATATACTTCGGACTTAGCCAGCATGGGGCGCAGATCGGGATAATAGACCCAAAATAGTGGGGCAGTTCCCATTTCTTTTGTTGTATTTGGAACATAGACTGTTTTCAAAAGACCTATACCCAGTATCCGTACAAACATGCGGCTGGACTCACGGTCAAAAACCCATTCTTCCTTCAACCTGATCCTGGTTATAGTTTTAGGATCAAAAGCTTTTCTTGATACATTAATACCAACTACCCGGTCAATCTGTTTAATATCGTATACATAGTTTGTATCCAGCTTTCCTGCAGTCATCTGTGTTGCTTCACCAGCTGAAAGCGGTGTTGTAAAACGGTCGTCTGTAAAAGCGCTGACTTCGCCTGACTGAACTGCTTTAATCAACATATTTACAAATATCTGACTGCCGTTATCGCTTTCTGCTTCGTACATAAAGGTCTTGTTCATCTTTTCACGAAGATCCAGCTCACGCCATACCTTTTCTGCATAAAGTGCATCATCCCAGCGCAGGTGCTCATAAGGAAGCGGGGTACGCTGATTCAAATTACTTTTATCAAAAGCATTATCATTGCGAAGCGATTTTTTGGGATTCAAATCACCGCTAAGTGTGTCATACACAATAGGCAGATTCTGCAATTGATTATAATCAACAGGAGGTTGATTATTGTTAACTTGCTGTTGCTCAGTACCTGCAGGATTAGTCTGGGTATTTGCATTATTTCTCTTTTTGGGCGCCCGTTGTGCGTCAGCAGGAGTCAGCATGAAAGCTGAAAACACCAGAGAGAAACCAAATTTTACAAATTTCATATTCATAGCACACTTTATTTAATATAATAAACGAGCGAAGGTGCGTTTGTAGTACGTCCGTCCGGTCCTTTTACACGAATATCGTCAATCGTAACAGTACGTCCTGCTTTTATGTGTTGTTTCATAGCAGTCCTGATTTGGTTACTGAAGGCAGCTCCCTGATTGGATGCAGTGAACAAGTCATCATCTGTATCACAAGTAAAAGTAAAACTCTGTACATTATACTCGAGTTCAAACGGGAAGTTCTTAATACCCGCTCCGACACCACCCTGGGCAACAAAAGCAGAAGCATTAAAATTCTCACCACTTGGCTTGCCACCGACAAAAGCCTGGGACTCAGGAATCATACGAACCCGGAACTGGCTTGCTCCAGCCACTTTGCCATCCACAGTTACCGTGATCTTGCAATCCTCAGTCTGTGATCCCACATTGGCAATATATTTACCATTACCAACACGGGTAAGGCTTCCATTACCGCCTGAAATCGTGGCTACCACTTTATCATCGCCACCACCGCTCGCTGCAATGGTAACAGGGTTGGGAACACCGATATATAATACGTTCATTTTATCCAGGGCGATAGATGCGTTGGCAGAACCAACGGTATACTCCACTTTTACTTCTTTGATTTCTTCTTTACCAGTAGTCTGGTTAAAGAAGCTGATACGAACGGGGATAGTATGTGCACCCACACCACCCGCATCTGTTTTGTAAAGGGCAAATCCTTCTTCACCAATTGGTACGGTAGAACCACCAATAGTGATGACTGGTTTGGCTCCCCTACTAAAAGCACCAATACCGGCCTTAACTTCCAGTTGTTGTCCGGGCATCAGGTAATTGGAGTTCTGACCCACAATCGCTGCGTAAGAGTCAAATACTACCTTTACCTCGCCTACTTTCTGGTGACAGAAAGACACGACTTTGTTTTCCGCGCCTTTGATGTCGTTCTGAAACTTACTCAGGATGGTCAGACCTGCAACGGTTGGTACCATGTTGAAGTAAGCCAGGTCCCAAGCCTTGGTTTTACCATCCTGGCCGGGAGGGTTGGAAAGGTCGATATTGAGTGATTTTTTGAAGGCACTGTCGATTTCCGGATCGATTCCCAGGATATCTTTCTGGAACTGCTCGAGTTTTTGCTTGAGCTTGTCTCCTTCTTTACCTTGAACGAACATTTTCGTTACGATATCCAGGTTATCCTCTTTAAAAGGAACAGTGGCATCGCCGGGTTTACCACCCGCTTTGGTGATGATATCATTTTTAAGGCCATCGATATATTTAAAAACTGCATCGGCAGTGGCTGTAACTTTCTGGGCTTTCTGAAACCAGGGAGTAGCTCTTTCCGTGGTTTGCGGATCGATTGACTTCTCTTCCAGAGATTTCATAATGATCTGGGTGGATTGATTCACCGTAGCATTACTGTTCTCAAGGCTTCGTCTAACAGTCCGGAAGGCATTCAGGATCTCAGATGATACATTCAGTGCCAGCAGTGCGGTAAGCACCAGGTACATGATGTTGATCATCTTCTGCCGGGGCTCTTTAGGTAGAGACATGACTATTTAGGTTTAATAGGATTAGAAATGATGACTTTTAATATCCGGCCGGTATTCACGGTTCAGGTGGCCCGGCACAGACAGTTTGTTTTAGCTGCGACCCTGCATTGCAGTAAGCATGTTACCGTAAATGTTGTTCAGACGACCCAGGTTAGTAGCTAAGTGACCAATCTGATCCTGTACCTTTTTGGCATCTTCGGCACTGTTCAGCATCGCATTGGATGTTTCAGACAGTTTACCGTAGAACGAGTTAAGCGCTTTCAGGTGATTATTACTTTCCTGTAACTCCAGTTCGTAGATCGTGTTCAGGGAAGACAGGTTCTTCGTCAGTACCTGGATCTGCTCGTGGAATACTTTAGCACCTTCAGTAGCGGTATTGAACGCACCAACTGAGGAAGCAGCGGTGGTATAAGCGTCTTTTACTTTTTCCAGCTGGCCGGTTACTTCACGGGTTTTGTTGGTAAAGTCAGCGGTTGCGTTGATGGTATCTCCGATAGTGGTCAGACCGGAAACGGTGGTATTCAGTTGTTTGAAACCATCGCCCAGGCGTTTCATGGTATCAGGAGAAATATCGGATTCAGCCAGCATTTTATCCATAGCACCCAGCGCTGCACGGCTTTTTGTACCGGCTACAGAAAACTGCTCTTCGTCATGAGAAGCGTCTTTAACTGCCGGATAAACGGCATATAATATACCATAGATAGAGAAGATGATTGCCTCGGTGGTCAGACCGATCCAGAGCCAGGTATCGGCATCGCCTGCGTGTGTGATTTTCCGGAGGGCTCCCCAGATAACTAATGCTGCACCGAATGATACGCCTACGTCTACCCATTTACTAACCTTAGATGGAATTGCTGCTGCCATAATTGGATTTTTTAAAAAGTGGTTTTAATGATATTATTTTACTGAACAGAGAAAGTGAGAGGACAGGTTCGTTTAACTGTCCTCTCAATATTGTTGGATTGTTATTTCGATATTAATCAGCGACGGCCTTTCTGCGGAGCGGCGGGAAGATCGATCACACAACGGAACCCGATGTATGATTTGGTGGAATCCTGGTACTCGTAAGTACTGGTACCTGTCTGCAGGTAGTATCCCACATCTTTCCAGCTGCCACCACGGATGATTTTACGCTTCATCAGGGGAGGATCATCATCTTTTGCATTCCAGCGAACATCAGGGTTCATATCATGCTGGAAATTGTTGCGGCCTTCATAATAGATAGAAGAAGTCCACTCGGCCACATTACCTGACATACAGTACAGACCATAATCATTCGGCCAGTATCCATCTGCCCGTACGGTATAGAAACCACCGTCTTCCGGATAATTACCACGACCAGGTTTGAAGTTGGCCATCAGGCATCCTTTTTTGTTACGCAGGTAATAGTTACCCCAGGGGAACATCGATTGTGAGCGACCGCCACGGGCTGCATATTCCCACTGCGCTTCGGTAGGCAGGCGGAAATCTGACTCCTGTGTTCTCTTCTTGGAATCCAGCCAGGCATTCAGGAAATGGGTTCTCCATTCGCAGAAAGCGGTGGCCTGCTTCCAGTTCACACCAACTACCGGATAGTTACCGAAAGCGGGGTGAGAGAAATATCTTTTGGTCATCGGCTCATTATAAGAGTAGGAGAAGTCACGGATCCAGCACAGGGTGTCAGGATAAATCGCTACATCTTTCTTTACAATAAAAGTAGAACGGGATTTACCGGCATTTTCCCGGCGGGCTGCTTCTTTCAGATCGAAGGTCTCAGAATGAAACACGATTTTGGAAGGATCAATTTCTTTTTTACCAAATACACGGTCATCCGGAGGAAGGATGATATCGGTGCTGCTGAGCTGCTCCATGACCTTGGGATCACCCCATTTCATGGTCTTCATTTTTGCCCAGTCAACATTCTCGTTGCCGTCAGACCCTGTTTTTACATAACCCATCTTACGGGCTACTACAGAATCACGTACCCAGTTTACAAACTGGCGGTATTCGTTGTTGGTGATTTCGGTGGCATCCATCCAGAAGCCACTGATCGATACGGAACGGTTCCGTGCACTGAATGCATACGCAGGATCCTCATCACTGGGACCCATATGGAATGTACCCTGCGGCACATACACCATGCCTGGAGGCTTGGGAAGTGCATACTTACCACCGGGGGCTACTCCGTGCACCTGGCCGTCATTGGGCAGGGCGCCGCCTTTGTTTTTCTTACCACCCAGGATTCCACAACTGGATACAAGAGTCATGCACGCGGTTGCATACAGGGCATAATAAAGGTTTCTCATTTTCATACACTTAAAGGGTATTGGGCAAATATAATGTTTAGAACTGTTCTCCGGCACAAGGTTATAATTTATTTTTAGAAATCAAACCGTAAAAATCACGGTAACTTTTCTAACGGCCATGAAGCTTATTTTATTGTATTAACTAAAATTTATTTACTGTTTTTTGTCCCTGTTTATCAGTGAGATAAGGCTATCTGCGGAAAATACGGGCGGTTGGCAGGTGTTATTACGGCAGAGGTATATGGAAGGTTTACCCTCCCCTTTTCTGCCCTCGAGTAATGGGATATCCGACTTCTTTATCCCGGTTGTCAGCACTACTTTATTCGGCACATATCTACCCAGCAAATCGGCCATCATGACTTCCGGGTTGTCCCCGGTCAGCACAATTTCGTTGGTTCCTTCCACCACTTCCTGTACCCCCATCGCCCATACCCCAAAAGAAACCGGGTAACGGGTAATCGCATTTCCCAGCATGCGGTACATATCCAGACTTCGCTCTTTCCACTCCTTCATATCAAATATTACAGACATGTGATACAAACAAATGGCCATCACTGCATTCCCTGAAGGTAATGCTCCGTCATAGACTTCTTTTTTCCGTACAATTACATCTTCCTGATCATCAGGCGTATAGAAAAAGTAGGGGGTTCCGGGTTCCTGGTATTTTTCAATGATCAGCCGTACCAGTTCGCGGGACCTTTCCAGCCAATTCAGATCTCCGGTTACCTGCTGCAACTGTAACATAGCCTGGAGTAAGAAGGCCAGATCGTCCAGAAATGCCGGATATCGCGCCTGACCATTTTTCCAGGTATGGCGGTACTGGCCTGTTTCGTCTCTGAAAGCCGACAGTAAAAAGTCCATATTACGCAGCGCCTGATCCCGGTACTTTTCATTTCCTGTAGCTTCATAGGCCTTGCAATAAGCCGTATTCATCAACGCATTCCAGCCCAGCAGCACTTTATCGTCCAGGAGGGGACGAATCCGGTTTGCCCTTATTTCCATCAACCTTTTACGCCCCCTTGCCAGGATTTCCGAAAGCGTCGCCTCCTCCATTTTCAACGATTGCGCCACTTCGGCCATGGGCTTCCGGACCCAGAGAATATTGGTATGCTCCCAGTTGCCAGCCTCAGACACATCATAATAGGCACAAAAAGCAGCCGCCTCCTCCCCCAATTCCGACTCCAGCTCCTGGCGGCTCCAGGTATAAAACTTTCCCTCAACGCCCTCACTGTCGGCATCCAGGGCTGAATAAAAGCCCCCTCCCGGATGCATCATCTCCCGCTCTATAAAGGCCAGGGTCTCGTCGATCACATCCCGGTAGCGGGGTTTATGCGTCAGTTGATACGCTTCACTTAATACAGAAACAAGCAAGGCATTGTCATACAGCATTTTTTCAAAATGCGGGGCCAGCCATTCGGCATCCGTAGAATAACGGGCAAAACCTCCCCCTGCCTGGTCATAAATTCCACCATCAATCATTTTATCCAATGATAAAAGGGCCTGCTCCAGGGCAGCAGGTTCGCCGGTGAAGTAATGGTGACGTAATAAAAACTGAATGGAAAAGGTCTGGGGAAACTTGGGAGCATTCCCAAAACCGCCCCACTGCCTGTCGGCCGTTTTCATATACTGAGTAAAACACTCCTGCAACTTTTCCGGATGAAACAATCTATCTGCCTCCTCCGGCATTTTTATACCAAAAGCATTGGCATTAAGCAGGTGCTCCGTCAGGTTCTCTGCCTGGGCATCAATCTCATGTCTTCGTTCACGGAAAGCCTGTGCCACCCCATAAAGGGTTTCCGTCCAGGAAGGCCGGTTAAACGCCTTCTGTGGAGGAAAATAAGTGCCTCCGTAAAAGGGTTTGGTATCGGGTGTTAAAAAAACATTGAGCGGCCAGCCCCCGCTTCCGGTCATAGCCTGCACAGCATCCATGTAAATATGATCCAGGTCCGGGCGTTCCTCCCGGTCAATTTTGATATTGACAAAATGGGTATTCATGATCTCTGCCGTGGCATCATTCTCAAAACTTTCCCGCTCCATCACGTGGCACCAGTGGCAGGCGGCATAGCCAATACTGACCAGGATGGGCTTATTCTCTTTTTTAGCTTTCTCTAATGCCTCTGGCCCCCAGGGATACCAGTCCACAGGATTATGAGCATGCTGTAATAAGTAAGGACTTGTTTCGTTTTTTAATCGGTTACCGGTAGATTTCATTAATCAAGTATAACGAACTTAGTCGAGAAAAGTTAGCCGGGAAGGATTTCCCGCTTCGCGGTTATTCTATTGCCCGCAAAGATTTTAAGACCTTTCGAAAGAGGAAGTGTCTTCAATAATCATAAAGTCTTATTAGGCTTAGCGGGAAAAATTGGTGTGCTTTTCTCAAATCCGTGCTAATCCGCGATATCCGTGGCCTGCCTTTCTGTATTTCTTTCCCCGCATGAGGCGGGACAGGCGTGTCTTTTCGTGTCAATTCGTGGCCACCCTTTTTGCCGCAGGCAAAAAAAAAGCTGCACTTTTTCAAGTACAGCCTTTTTTAATTTATTCGTTGCTTATTTTTTCTT
>CAZLRY010000150.1:3857-7541 GCA_964561675.1 uncultured Chitinophaga sp. | reverse complement strand
ACCTTCTCAATTTTGGCAGCAGCTGAATCAAAATAAAGCCGGGCTTCCGTTTTATTCTGCTTCGCGGTATAATATACCGATATGCTGGTAAGCATCCGAATGGTCAACGCCATGTTCTGCAAATTCCCGGTCAGTCCTTCGGCCTGTTGCCTTGCCAGTTCCGCCGCTTCATAATTTCCCTGGAAGGAATGAATCACCAGTTCATCAATCAGGGCTTCAGCGAGTACTTCCTGATCCGCCTGCGCTATCCGTTGTATTTCCCGGGTAAAAAATAAAGCACTGTCGTATTGCTTCAGCGTAAGATAGAGTTTAGACAGCTTTGACATGGTGGTGATCATACCCTGTTGATCATTCAGGCTGTTTTTTAACATTAGCAGTCGCTTGAAGGCACCGATCGCATTGCGCGGATAACCGAATTCGAGGCTCAGATTCGCAATGGCTTCCTGCACCTGGCTATTTTCAGTCAGTTGATTGGTCTTTCTTAATAAAACCACCGCGTCCCTGTAATGGTCGAAAGCCTGCCTGAAATAACTGCCGGCCGAATACACATCGCCCATCACTTTCAGTACCCTGCCAAGATAATAATCCTCGCCTCTCTCTTTGAACAAATCACGGGACCGTGTCAGCAAGTCCATCGAACGTGTTCTGTCGCGGTTGATAAATGCCTGGAGTCCGAGCAGGTAAGAACTCCTGGCGATGCCGTACTTGTATCCCTTTTTTTCAGACTGCGACAGCGATTTCTGTGCAAGTTTTTGAGATTCGCTAAAATGGGTATTAAGCAGTTTTTCTCCTTGAGACAGCCAGCTAATGATCTGGAGACTGTCATCCGCCTGTACATCCGGTAACAGCCCCTGCGAAAAAACCGATGCCGGAATCAGTAAAACAATGATAAAGAAGGGAAACCGCTTCATTTTTTGAAAATACAAATTTTAACCGGCTGCCCGGTACTGACAAAAATGAACCATTTATTGGTGTATTGACTCACCCCTGAGGGTTATTTGTTTCATTTTCAGGGAGTAAATGACTACTGTTTAACCGGAACTTCCTTTTACCGATCCTTAATTTTTCAATAACTTGCCCTCCCTTTATGATTTCGCCCAATACGATACAACAGATACAAGGCCGCACTGATATAATCGATGTGGTGGGCAATTTTGTCAAACTGAAAAGACGGGGATCCAATTACCTTGGACTCTGCCCTTTTCATAATGAAAAGAGCCCATCCTTTACCGTTTCGCCCAGTAAGGAAATTTATAAATGTTTCGGGTGTGGCAGAAGCGGCAATACCATCAGCTTTGTAATGGAGCATGAAAAGTACAGCTATGTGGAGGCCCTGAAATGGCTGGCCAACCGCTACGGGATTGAAATTGAAGAGACCTTTGTCAGCGATGAACAACGGCAACAGTTACAGGCCGCAGACAGCCTGTATATCATCAATAGCTTTGCGCAGCAGTTTTTCAGTCGGGTACTTTTTGAAACGGAAGAAGGCCAGGATGTGGGTCTGGCCTATTTCAAGGAACGGGGATTCCGGGAAGAGATTATTAAAAAATTCCAGTTGGGTTATTCTCCTGAACAACGGGATGCATTTACCCGGGAAGCCATGGGCAAACAATTTAATCCGGAACTGCTGGTGAAATCCGGATTAGTGGCCAACCGGAATGACCAGCTGATGGACAATTACCGGGGCCGGGTCATTTTCCCGGTGCATAATCACAGCGGTAAAGTACTGGGCTTTGGAGCCCGGATCCTGAAAGCCAATGAAAAGGCGCCCAAGTATATCAATACCCCGGAAAATGAACTCTATATTAAAAGTAAGATACTGTATGGATCTTATTTTGCCCGGCAGGCAATTGATAAAGCCGATGAATGTCTGCTGGTAGAGGGATATACGGATGTGGTATCCCTGCACCAGGCCGGGATTGAAAACGTGGTGGCCAGCGGTGGTACCTCCCTGACTCCCGATCAGTTAAGGCTGATCCGGAAGTATACCAATAACCTCACGATTATTTATGACGGGGACTCGGCCGGTATTAAAGCGGCACTGCGGGGACTGGATCTGGCCCTGGAAGAAGGGTTGAATGTAAAGCTGGTTCTGATTCCGGATAAAGAAGATCCCGACAGTTATGTCAATAAGGTGGGTGCAGGGGCTTTCACCCAGTTTATCCAAAAAAATAAAAAGGATTTCATCCTCTTTCAGCTGGAAGTTGCCCTCAAAGATGCCGGCTCGGATTCGGTAAAAAAATCGGAAGTCGTGAACCGGATGGCTGAAACCATTGCCCGGATTAACAAGGCCGAAGATTTTACCCGGCAGCAGGATTATATCAAGCAATGTGCCGAGTTGCTGAAGATTGATGAAGGTGGACTGCATGCCCTGGTCAATAAATTTATCCGTGACCGGGTGAGCACGATGGAACGGAAGCAACCGGTGGAAGAGGCGAAGCAGTTTGAACAGAATGCACGACAGGGAGAAGAAAGTAATTTTGATGAATCCACCTTCAACCTGTTATTTAAGGATGATCTCCAGGAACGGGAAGTAGCCCGGATCATACTTGAGTATGGTATAAAAAAATGGGATAATGAGAAACTGATCGGGGAATATATCCTGGAGGAAATGGTGGACGAATCCCTGTTGGATAATAAAGAAGTAATCCGGCTGATTGCGGTTTTCAGGGAATTACTGCAACGGCAGCCCGAACAGGCCAGCCGTAGCTTCTTCATTCATCATCCGGATTCCAGCCTGAGTGCATTTGCAGTTTCCCTGCTTAATTTTCCGTACGAAGAAAGTGACCACTGGCGCAGTGAATACAGCCAGTCTTCCGGCTATCAGAAGGGACTGTTTGAGCAATCCTATGAGGACTTTATCCGCACTGTTTCGCCGGATAATAATGAACAGCTCCTGGGTTTCCTTAAAATCGGGGAAGATAAAACGAATGACCAGGTGGAGTCTGCGGTAAACTACCTGAAACTGCGTAAAATAAAGCGGATGTTGCTGGAAAATCAGCTGGACCTGGAAAAGGAACATACACCGGAAGAATTCAGCATGTTGCATCAGACACACGATCACCTGAAACAAATGGAGATTGAGCTCACCCGGAAAATGGGAACCGTGATCATCCGCTGATCCCCTGCTTTTTCATCAGCAGGTCACTATAAGAGACTTCAACCAGTTCCTTTTCTGCAATACCAAATGCCGTTAAATAAAAATCGCATTGTGCTTTCAGTTGCACCGCATCCATTTCAGGTGCCGAGATATTCCCGGCTTCTATTTCCACAAAAGAGCCAAGTCCCGGGACTTCATCGATATGAAATTTGACATTACCGATATAATAGATCTCCCTGATTTTTTCAACAATCACTTTTATGCCAGTTGCGGCAGCCAGGGATTTTTTCAAACCAGCGGCATCAGGCACATGCACGAGCTGAAAAGCGGATTGTTTAGGTCCGGCCTGATCCGGTCGTTCATAAAAAATAAGGTTATTCTCAATATTACCTTCCCTCAGTTTTAATCGACCGTTGGGTACATTGAAGTAAGTATCGGTTTGATGATCCGTTCCTTTTAATATGGCTCCGTTACTGACCAGATAATCGCGGACCGGGCCGGCATCTTTACAGCGGGCTTTTATTTCAACATTCAGGTAAGCCATAAAATATAAAAGGGCTGTACCGGTAGGATACAGCCCTGAA
>CAZLRY010000150.1:0-3757 GCA_964561675.1 uncultured Chitinophaga sp. | reverse complement strand
ATTCAGGTAAGCCATAAAATATAAAAGGGCTGTACCGGTAGGATACAGCCCTGAATTTGCTTAAAAAATTTTATTCGGCCACAGCAGCAGCGGCCCGTTTACGGGTGGCGCCAATATCGGCACCCCGGTACTCTTCGCCCCGGGTGAAACGCATCGCACTCCATACATGATCGAGTTCGATCCGTTCAATACTTTCATAACCTTCACAGGTCAGCCCGTTCCAGCTGCATTCCCGGTTGAGGTCGGTCACAATCTTGGAAGTGGTCTTGGGATAAGCCACCCAGAATTTAGAACCGGTTTTAAGGGAAGGCATCACATCACGGAGAATACCATTCAGCTGGTTTTCATTTACAGCAAATACGAGCGCAAAGTCAATTTTCCGGCTTTTTAAAAGCGGCGTCATGTTCTTGCAGAAAGACAGCTTGCTGAATTGTTTCTCGATGGAGGAGGGCAAACCCTGGATTAGAAGATTCTTTTCGTCTGCCAGTTGTAACTTTTCAAAAACAGTTTGTGACATACTTAGAAGCTATTTTAAAGGTTCCGGCTGATTTCAATTAAAAACCAACCGAGTTCTCAAAGCAGGGGACTGCAAAGGTACTGATTTATATGTGTATTTTCTACACCTGTAGAAATTAAAATCCCCCTGAAGTGATTTTTTTACTTCAGGGGGATTTTGAATTAACTTGATCTAAATCATTTACCTACAGGCTTGTAGCGTGCAAGTGCTTCAGGCATATATTTCTTCAGTTGTTCAATACGGCGGGCTTCAGCCGGGTGAGTACTCATAAACTCAGGTGGTGATTGTCCGCCAGAAGCTTTCTCCATCCGTTCCCAGAGGGCGATCGCTTCCTGTGGATTATACCCGGCCATAGCGGCGAATATCAGACCAAACCGGTCTGCTTCCAGCTCATGTTTTCGGCTGAAAGGAAGCATGACACCTACCTGTGAGCCTGCACCATACGCTCCAAGGAATAGATTTTGTGTTTCCTGTGGTTTATTGGCAACGGCCACCGACAGGGCTACCCCGCCAAGTTGCTGAATAATTCCCTGGCTCATTCGTTGGTTACCGTGCTGAAGCAAGGCATGTGATACCTCATGACCCATTACTGCGGCAAGGGCCGCTTCATTCTGAGTGATCGGTAAAATACCGGTATAGACCACAATCTTACCCCCGGGCATACACCAGGCATTGACTGTTTTATCTTCCACCAGATTCACTTCCCATTTATATCCGGCAAGATCACCTGACTTACCGATCTCCGCATAATAAGCCTCCACCGCTTTGACAATACGCTGCCCTACCCTTTTCACCATTTCCGCATCCCGGTTATTGGTTGTACCCACCACTTTTGTGGAGGACAGGAACTGCTGGTATTGCGAAGTGGCCATATTCTGTAATTCAGCTTCGGGCAGTAGCTTTAGTTGCTTTTTACCCGACAACGAGTTCTTAGAACAGGATGAAAAAAACAGGATGGCGGAGAAAAGAAACACAGAACTTTTTATCATACTGATGAATTTACCTGTAAAAATAAACAATCATTATACCAATCAGGACGACTGGCTGATCAATTTACGAATCCTGAAGTTAAAAAAAATGAATTAGTCGATTTGTTGTCGGGCATCCTTTCTGCGCTGACGACGGCGGTCCCGGCTTTTGAGAATGGGTACTTTGCTTTCGTTACCTTTTAAAAGGCGACTGATATTTTTCTGATGGGTAAGCAGAACCATCAGGGCTACAGCGATGGCAAATACACGGTATACCGGATTATCGACATTAAAAATGACCAGAATAAAGAATGGAAATGCGATACTGGCCAGTATGGAACTGAGCGAAACAAAGCGGGTCAGGTATAAAACAAGGGAAAATATGCCTACACAGCTGAGAGCGGTCCAGGGGGAAATTCCAAGCACCAGTCCGAATAAAGTTGCCACCCCTTTACCTCCCCTGAAATCGGCCCAGATCGGAAAGATATGGCCAACTACTGCCGCCAGCCCAAGGCCGGTCTGAAGGTTCTGGAGATTGACATCATTGTCCGCATATTCAGGTAATAATAAGGCGAGTTTTACGGCCAGAACGCCTTTCAGCATATCCGCCACCATCACAAATGTGCCCCATTTGGAACCCAGTACACGATAGGTATTGGTGGCACCGGCATTACCGCTGCCATAATCCCGTATATCTATATTGAAAAAGGATTTGCTCACCCATACAGAGGTGGGTACACTACCAATCAGATATGCAACTATAATCAGAAGAAGTTCATTCATAGAACCTTGCCATTTTGCTGCTGTTTAGAGACAGCGCCCAAAAATACAAAATTCCCTGAAATTGGTAACAGTAAATTAATCTGTTGAATATGTGGAAGTAATGCTTAAACAGTATAGAAAAGCTGACGGGTGTCAGGTGTCGGGTGTCGGGAAACAGCCCATTTAGATAGGTGTTAGGTGTTCGCTGTTAGGTGTTGGGAAACAGCCCCTTATTTAGAAGGTGTTCGGTGTTAGCTGTTAGGTGTTAGGAAACAGCCCCTTATTTAGAAGGTGTTCGGTGTTTGCTGTTAGGTGTTGGGAACCTTATTTAGTACTCTCTCGACCCAAAAACCTCAAAAAAAACAATCAGCTGCTCGATTTACGAACTATACCTCGTACTTCGTACCTCGTACCTTTAACTTGCTTCCATTACCAGGCAAATCCAGTTATTCATCACGTCCTTTTTGACCAATTGAAGCGATAATGGTTTTGCCGCATTAACAATATCCTCTTCATCGCTGATCAGCAGGCCACTCAGCAATAATACCCCCCCTTCATTCAGGTCATTCTTCAGGTGGGCGAGGTTATCGAGAATAACATTCTTATTAATATTGGCAAGAATAATATCCGACTTGCCGGCGTCAGCAGCATTATCGGCCTGGTGTAGCCGGATATGACTGCACTGATTGTTCGCACAGTTTTCCGTGGCATTTTCAATGCTCCAGTCATCATAATCGATGGCATATACATCAGCTGCTCCCCTTTTTTCAGCAAGAATGGCCAGCACGCCTGTGCCGGTACCAAAATCAAATACTTTTTTTCCGGTAAAATCCAGTTGACGCATCTGCCGCATCATCATGTATGTGGTGGCATGATGCCCTGTTCCAAAACTCATTTTAGGGGTGATCACAATTTCCAGTTCCACTCCTGCTACCGGTTCATGAAAGCCGGCCCTTACTGCTACAAAATCATCCACGACTACAGGGTCAAAATTAGATTCCCAGACCGCATTCCAGTTCTGGCTTTCGATGAGTGTGGCAGAAAAAGTAACCAGGTGCGCATCCGCAATGTTCTGCACTTTTTCTTTTTCATAATCCGCTTCCGGAATAAAGGCTTTCAGCGATGAATCGTTTTCTTCAAACCCTTCATACCCTTCTTCGGATAATTGAGCAATCAATACCTGCTGCAATTCGGTGTCAGTTACCGGAAAGGTGATTTCTATGTAATTAGCCATAATAAAAAAAGCCCCGGATTTTTCCGGGGCTGTAAAGGTATTTTAGTTAGCGGAATTATCGTCCTGAGCCGGAGGTCTTTGTCCGTCGCGGGGACCCTGTTCCGGTTTAGGGATCAGGACCTTACGGGAAAGCTTGAACTTACCGGATTTAGGATCCGTTCCGATTAATTTCACTTTCATCATATCACCTTCGCGTACGATTCCTTCGAGGGTTTCGAGACGCTTCCAGCTGATTTCACTGATATGTACCAGTCCTTGTTTGCCGGGAAGGAATTC
>CAZLRY010000149.1:0-7553 GCA_964561675.1 uncultured Chitinophaga sp. | reverse complement strand
CATCGTAGTTTTTATAATCGCTGTTAAAGTAACTTTTGTAATACCGGTAGTTACCGTGCTTGAAGAGAATATTTTTTGTCAGCAAGGCGCCATACAGGACAAAGACCATCCATGCCAGTATGAGAAAAAGGCGTCTGTTCATTATTTAAATATAAGACTTGTTGCCATTATCCAATTTTAGTCTGCAGACTGTCCCCAATCCCCCAATCCCCTTTTACCCTTATATCCCGGTTATGGTAAACCTGTTTTTGTAATAAGTATTGCGTAGAAAAGCAATAACGTGCTATTATCCTCGTATTATGCAGGTGGATTTTTTTTCAACAGGTCTGTAAACTGCTGAGTCTGTTAGCTTTTAACCATCAAAACCGTTGATTTTATGATAAAACCATTACTCTTTTCTTTGCTGTTGACTGGATTAACTGCCCGCGCCCAGGTGATTTGTGGTACTGCCGGAGAAGGCGCCACCCTGACCCTGACCGCTCCTCCCGGAAATGTATTTACCTCGATTGAATATGCCAGTTATGGTACACCTATTGGCGTCTGTGGGGGCTATGTAAACAGCGGATGTCATGCGGTTAACAGCCAGAGTATATGCGAAGCCGCGTTTATCGGTCAGAATTCGGCCAGTATCAGTGCAACCAATGGGGTTTTTGGTGATCCTTGCGGAGGTACTGTGAAATGGCTTACGGTACAGGCCCGCTACTCCACCACACTTCCACTCAAACTACTTTCTTTTACAGTCCAGAAAACAATGGCTGGTAAAGTGCGTATTGCCTGGTCTACCAGCGAGGAAAACAATACTTCTGTTTTCATTATTGAAAGAAGTACCGGAGGAAATGTATATGATCATATCGGTAGTGTGCCTGCCAATGGTCAGGGCAGTCACCCGTATAGTTTTATCAGCACTACCAATACCAGTTCTCCAAGTGAGTTTTACCGCCTTCGCATGGTAGATAGGGATGGCAGGCAACAATACAGTAATATCCTGCGTATTAGTAATGAACCTATGGCGTTCTCCTTATCTGCTTTTCCAAACCCCGCCACAGATCTGTTGACAATTGTTAGTAACAAACAAGCGTTACTCACTGTTGCTACAAGCACCGGGCAGCAAATAGCGAATTTGCAGCTGATTAATGGAAGTCAGACCATCAATATTAACGACTGGCCCAACGGTTTATATATTTTAAAAGCAGGAGGATCAGTAGTCAGGTTTATTAAAAACTGATTTAATTTTCTATACCTGCACCCGTTCCATGCCTGGTATTTCCAGCACCAGGTCCTCCCCATACACAGCGGCCGGAGTCTGGTACCCCGGAGAAAAATTCCCATTGGCCACTTTTTGAAGTATCAGCAGTGAGCCATGAATGGTTACGGTGTATCCTTCGGGCCCGGTCAAACGGGCTGAGACGGTTTCTCCGGTGGCATTGGACGCCTCTCCCCAAACAAATCCAATGGATTTTTCGCGTTGTAAATCGGAGGGACCCGCCGGTAGTTGATTGATTTTTTTCTTTATTAGGTTGCGCACAAAAGAAGTGCGTAGCAACCAGTTAAAGAGACCCTGAATTTTCAGAAAGCGATATACGTTGCGGGGTACTCCGGTATAGGTTTCAATATCAGGTATACCGGTAGTGAAATAGGCGGTAGAAACATCGCCCCAGGGTATGCTCATCACAAATAGTGTTTTCTTTCCAAAATCAACCATCATTCCTTTTTGTCCTAAGGGTACACGGATAATCTTACCGCCTTTCCGCATGGCCCCGCCCTCGCCCAGTTTTTCCGCCATGGTTGTGGCTGTGCCGTGGGATAGACCACCACCCAATGTGGCGAAAGCCAGTTTTAGTGCAATTGCATCGGGCAATTTCTTTTTTAGATATAAAGCCAGGCAATCGGTAGGCACAACATCAAACCCTACTCCGGGCATGAGCATTATTTGTTTTTCCTTTGCCCGGATATCATACCGTTTTATTAATTCAAAAACGGAAAGATCTCCGTTGATATCAAGATAATGGGTACCGGTCTCCATACAACCTTCCACTATTTGCCGGGCTGTTTTGTCAAAAGGACCGGCCGCATTGAGTACCACGCTCACTTCTTTCAGCGCCTGCAGCAGGGCTGGTTTATCATTTACATCAAATATTCTGTAGGGAAGTCCGTATCTGACCGCGAGGGGTTCAATGGCCTCCTTTCTCCGGCCGGCCAGAATGGGGTGCAGGTTATACTGGCTGGCATAACGGGCAATCAGTTCGCCGCTATAACCATTGGCTCCATAGAGGAGGAAGGTAGTGGTAAGCATTAAGGAAATGTACGGAAAAACCGGCAGATGACAGTAGGCAGGTGGCAGATGGCAGTAGGCAAGAAAGCAGATCTTTTTGATCAGCTTGTCATCTTGAACAGTATCTGCGAAAATCTGCGTACAAGATCTGCGTTAATCTGCGGGAAAACTAATCCGCGATCTTTCTGTCTCCGCCAAATCCGGCAATCAGGTTGATCATGGCTACGAGGTTTCCTCCTTTGCTGATCGTGCCGTCGAAGTCACGGCCAAAGGCAAAGGTCAGTTTACGGTTGGTGCCCAGATCATACTCTGCATTCACCACCAACCGCCAGGAAGGATCCACGGTGGAACTCCCGAGGATACTGCGATAAAGCGCTTCCGCACTCAGCACAAATTTTTCCCGGGATACATCCAGCAAAAAACGTCCGCCCATATCGAAGGTGGAGAGCTTGCCACCTTTCAGCAGACCCGATGGAGCGGCAAATAGCGTAGTGGGATTATAGAGATAGCGGAGAATGAACAATGAACTGATGCCTTTATTCCCGTTCTCATTTCCCCCGGTCAGCCACATACCGGCCCGGTATACATTGGAGTTGTTGAAGCGGTTGTCCGGAAAATCCAGCGCCATACCTCCGGAAAAGTCAAGAAAGAAACCGGCCCGTTCTGTTTTGAAAGCGGTAGCGGCTTTCCGGGCAGCGGCAAATGCGGCTCCGTCCGGTAATACATCATCATAGTCTTCCCCAATGTTCTCTTCCAGTTCACGGATATCCCGGATCAACTGGTTGAATTCTTTCAGCTGCACTTCATTCAATGAATCTTTCATTTCCAGCAATTGCAGGCGTTGTTTTTTTTCTTTCAACAAAGAATATTGCGGGTGTTTTTCTTCATAAGCCCGGCGGTCGGCTATCAGTTGTACCTGCGCCTGCCTTAAGACCGTGTATTTATTCCGGGTATCGGCTGTCCAGCGGGGTCGTATTATGGAAAATTTAATCCCCAGTCCCAGTTTGGTGGTTTTTAACGAATCCACGTCTTCCTTGCCTTTTGGACCGATATGGGTATAACCGGCCGAGAACTGAAAGGAATGTTTAAATGTGTGCTGATTATTATCAAACTGATTCAGACTGTATTTTTTTCTTCCCATTAAGAATGGCGCAATCTGAAAAGCGTAACTCTCCGGGATAGACGTGAAATTATTGGTGGCGTTCTGAATGGACAAAGCAAAAGCATTCAGGTCGGCCGGACGTTCTATATCGCTCTGTGCTATTCCCAGGATATTAAAAGCCGGCGAGGCCGGTGATTTGAGCAGATCCAGCCGGATAGTGGTATCCACCGTTACCTGCGCCCTGGCTGGAAGACCATAAAAGAATAAACCAATGAACAGGACCCGAATGATTTTCATAAGCATTAATGAATCGTGAAGAAAATACTGATTTTATACAATACCGAGGCTCCCTGGGTGGTGACTGTCTTCTCGGCATAATATTTATAAGGGCTCACGCCACCGCGTATGCGAAAATCAAAACTGGTTTTATCCGGCTGGCCCGGCACATCTGTTACCGCGGTATACAATTCCAGGTATTTGCCCCGGAGCGACTGGTTGCTGCCGATAGTAAACCAGTCCAGCGGGCCGGCATGATTTTTTAAAATGGCTTTTTCTTCCAGCCAGGCTTCGGTGACAGCGGACTGGCCGGTATCGCCGGGAATGACTTTCACCTGGATCTCCTTATCGGAATTAGTTATTTTATAAGGATCAAAATGGGATGAACGGCTCTGTTCAAAAGCGGCTTTTACACTGGTTTTTTTGGCCATAAACGGATAGGTTTAATGATACAGTAATATACTAATTTTTATGAAATTCATCAACCCCGGACACATCAGCCAATTTTTTAATTGCTTAGCTTTAGTGGAATAAAAAAAATATATGAAGCCTGCTATTCTATGCTGCCTGTTCTTCCTCTGTTTATCCGGATCGGCCCAGCAACATAATGACACTAAAATCCCCGTCCTAATCCGTTGTGATGATATCGGCATGAGTCATTCCGTGAATATGGCAGCGAAGAAAGTACTGGAAACCGGTATGCCGGTCTCCATGTCTGTAATGGTGCCCTGTTCCTGGTTCAGTGAAGCCGTGGACATGCTGAAACTGTACCCGAATGTATCAATAGGCATACATCTTACGCTGAATGCGGAATGGAAGCAGTACCGCTGGGGACCGGTGGCCGGTGTGAGGCAGGTGCCTTCGCTGGTGGATTCACTGGGGCATTTCTTTCCTTCCCGGGCGAAACTATTTGCCAATAATCCGCAGCTCAGTGAAATTGAAACTGAGCTAAGGGCCCAGATTGATAAAGCCCTGAAAGCCGGATTAAAAATTGATTATCTCGATTATCACATGGGGGCGGCGATGCAAACACCGGAAACACGTAAGATTGTGGAGAAGCTGGCCGCAGAATATAAAGTGGGTATCTCCAGATATTACGATGAAGTGGATGTGGATGGAGGCTATTCAGCACCTGTGGGATCAAAACTGGATACCTTGAGCAGCAAACTCAGCGCATTGCAACCAGGCGGCACCAAATTATTTGTTTTTCATGTAGGCATGGATGATGCTGAACTCTCAGCTATGGAAGACCTGAATCCATTCGGACCAAAAGATATGAGCAAACACCGGCAGGCGGAACTGGATGCATTGGTATCACCTTCTTTCCAGGCATTGCTTCATCAGGAGAAATTTCGGTTGGTGAATTACAGGAACTTGAAAAAGGGCCACTGATGTATTCCCGCTTCGCGGTAATTTTAGCCACGGATTGCACAGATCAACACGGATTTTCTGCCTGCGGCAAAAAGAGATTAGCCACGAAAGCACACTAAAAAGCACGAATGAATACAATGTTGTATTTATTTCGTGACTATTCGTGTGCTTTCGTGGCCACCTTATCCGTGTGAATCTGTGTTATCCGTGGCCCTGTATTTTTCGCGCACTTTAGTGCATTTCGTGGCCTGCCTATCTATATTCCTTCGTGTCCTTTTGTGTGTTTCCGTGGCCACCCAATTTGCCGCAGGCAATCAAGAAAAAACCCCGCCGGGAGGCGGGGCATAAAGTTTAGGGGACACAGAACTTTTGGTTTTCATAGATCCGGATAAAACGGACTTGGACATTGGACTTAACTGGTTTTCATTGGATAGGTCTGGACATTGTTTCTGGACGGTTTTTTCAAAATTGGATCTGGACTTTTTGTTTGGTTTTTCAAAGGGTTGGATTTACATCCTTTGTTCTTAATTGCACCATGAAGCTACGGCTGACTATAGCGCAAACAAAATATAATGGCATCAAATATTACAAATTCGGTGATGAACATTAGTGTGGCTAAACAGATACTCTTACTTTAACTATCAGGCAGTTAGCTGTTCGTAAATTCACACGTAAATCAACGTCGTAGGATCACTTATACTTTGTAGAACGACAACTACAATTTTTCTTTTTTATCTTCAATACCATCATGTGGTACAGTATACTTAATATATTTTTCTTTGTTTTTCACACGGCATTTACGCTTTTTAATATAACAGGGTGGGCTCTCAGGTCCACCCGTCGCTGGCATTTAATTACCATGTTGCTTACCGCAGCTTCCTGGTTTATATTAGGTATCTGGTATGGCTGGGGTTATTGTGTATGCACGGACTGGCACTGGCAGGTAAGATCGGCCATGGGTATTCATGATTACTCCAACTCCTATATACATTTTCTTATCCTGAAATTAACCGGTCATAATCTGAATACTACCTTAGTGGAACAAGCCACCTTGTATATCTTTTTACTTTGCTTTATCCTGACTATCTGGTTTAATTACAGGGGAAAAACGAAAAAAACCAAAGTATGATGTATTGACTCCCGACTACTAACTCCCGACTACTAACTAATTTTAATCTCCTCCTCCGCATCCACCACTGCAACCCCCTCCATCTCCGCCGCTATCTCCACCGCCATCACTGCTGCTGTCGCTTCCGAAATCTCCACTGGCGCCACCGCCACCAAAATCGCCTTCGCCAAAACCCGTAAACTCCGGGTAAGAAGTAGCGGGTTCCGATTCAAAGTGATTGTATAAAGGGGTGCTGTCGTACATACTGCCACTATCCCCCAGAGTTTCTTTTTTCTTAGAAGTAAATCCATTTTGTTTTACCTGCTCCTGGTCAAACTTCGTATTACCCCATATATCCACGGGAGGATCAAGGTCAAATTCTTTTTTATACAGGGCGATTGTATCGAGGTACTGGGCGCTGAAGCGACCCGTCTGGTCTTCCATCGGCACCAGTTCGGGGAAGTGATCAAACGGCTGATGAATCACCTGGTCACAGAATTCCCGGTAGGCCTTGCTGAAGAGAAGATGTTCATGCCATACCACATCTATGATTTTTGAGGGCGTAACATGGAAATCACTAACCAGTCCCAAATAAATGAATTTCTTGTATTCATTCAATGCCCTCAGGGCGAAACCGGTTTTCCAGCCATGCTTACGGGCAATCTTATGCGCAAATGCATGATAGGATGGGTTGGCATTGCCAAATTTTGCAGCAATACGGTCAAAGAGCCCCGGTTGCACTACATGGTCAAAGTAGTATGTCCGGAGCTGCAGCCATAGTTCTTTTTTATCCATTGTTGAAGTTGTCTTTAAAATTAAGGCGGGAAACTGTATCGTAATTCCATCTCATATTAATTATTTTTTACCAGATTACAGGCTGAAAATCTGATTATTATATTTAATTGACCGTTTAGTTGATCCGGGAGATTTCAGGTTACTTACTGAGCATTATCAGGCGACAGTCCAACTCAGGTCATATCCATACAGGCAGGTCTTTTTATCCTTTGCAGGATGAAAAAGTTCTTCACTCCCACCCGTATTTTCATTGTCCTCTTTCTTTTATGTGCCGGTTGTGCACAGGCTCAGCAAAAAATCAGTTTTGACCTGGCCGCTATCCGTCAGACCTTTCATAAAGTAAACGGACTCAATCTCAGTACTTTTTACCATTTCAATGAGAAGTTGGCCGCCGGGGTGGAGATGAACCGTTTTTTCCCGGTCGTCCATAAAGAGGCTGAACTCTCTGCCTGGGATTTTGACTTCAATGCCCATTACATGCTGAACCTTCATCACCATTTCTATTTCTACCCGATCGCCGGTTTCAGCCATACTTTTTCCAAAGAAGTATCCACGGAGCCATTGGGGGAGGCACTTAATGACCGTTTTTGGTCACTGAATGCCGGGGCCGGTGTGGTCTGGCAGAAAGG
>CAZLRY010000148.1:0-7671 GCA_964561675.1 uncultured Chitinophaga sp. | reverse complement strand
TGACTTCGTCATCTTTGAAAATTTTAATATGTGCACTGTTTTTAAATATTTCATTACGCGAGAATGAGCTAAAGCCTGACGACAATGAATTCATAAATAGGAAAACAGAAACCCCTATTGTAACCCCGAGGGCTGCCACCAGGGTTTGTTTTTTCCGTGTGATGATGTGAGTAATGGCAATATTGAAATTTACATTATGTGACATTTTCATTATTTCATTTGTGAACCAACTTCGGAAGTAGCCATTTTATTAGCCTGGATATTTGATGTAACTATGGTAGTTTGTTCATCCAGTCCACTGAATACTTCTACCCAATCCTTGCCTATAAAACCGGTGGATACTATTCTGGGTGCTTTTTCACCTTTTACCCTTACCAGGCCACCATAGTCCAGGTAATTCCTGGGTATAAGCAAGGAATTCTTTGAATCAGCGACAACAATATTTACCTGTAATTGGGTGCCGGAAATTTTAAAATCAAGAGAGTCCGAGAACCTGATTTTGCAAATGAACGACTGAGATGCGTCATCAAAAGAGGGATATAATTTTTCAACCTGACCCGCATAGGTAATAGCACTGTTTACATTCAGCTGAATAAAAGCCTTTTGTCCAGGCCTGATCCTGTTAACATTAACTTCATCAATATTAACTTTCGCATACATATCCTTACTGTCGCCTAATAAGGCAATCACATCTCCCTTTTGAACGAAGTCTCCCGCCTCCTTAAATTTTTTATACACCTTACCGTTGGCCTGGGCACGAAGCCTGTTAAAACCTGACAATACTTCTGTAACACTTTTTTTAGCTTTATCACTTATCAAAGCCTGTTCAGCCTGTTGTTGTAAATGGCGGTAGTTTTCTTTTGCTATACCCAAACTGGCAACCGAAGTTTGAAACTGTAACAATGCATTATCATACTCTGATTGCGAAATACTGTTTGCCTCAAGCAGTCTTTCATACCTATTATATTGAATAGAATCAAGTTTCATCTTTTTCAAAGCGGTTTCAAGTGAATAATGTGCCTGTAATAAAACCGGGGAGGCCGCCTGTGTATTATACTTTGATAGATTATATAATTCTGATGCACTTTCCGAGTTGAATAGCTTTTCCTTATTATCGATTTCAGCAATAATCTGTCCTTTTGAAACTGTATCTCCTTCAGCGAAGTATAACCTGCTGATATATCCGTCAGATTGTGCTTTTAGCTCATATGTTCCGGCAGCTTCCAGGACACCTGAGGCAAACACGGTTTCCGTAACATCTTTCCGGATTGGCTTTGTTTTTTCTTCTTTTTTACCACAGGAACTGAATACAGCACCTGTTATCAGTAAAAGACCACAGATTATTTGTTTCATTCTTCGGAATTATTGATATTAATTTTCGTTTGAGTGTAAAGAAGATTGATGCAGGATGTGATGTAATTGTAGCGTCCGGAGACCAGGGAATTATAGGCGTTTATAGTTTGCTGGAATGGGACCAAACCTTCCTTATATAAGGTAAGAATACGTTTATAACTGTCTTCGCTTAATTCCTGTACCCTTTTATCGGCAATTGTTTGTGACCTGTATTTTTCGTAATCTGTGTTTATTTGCGCTGCTTCCTGTACTGATTTCAACTCCTGGTGTTCTGCATTATTCCTCGAAATCCGGTAATCAAATTTTGCCTTAGCCGTTTGGGATAGTAATGTTGAGCCAGGCAAGGGAATCGTAAGTTTAATTCCAACATAACTACTGGGAATCCATTTTGCGGTTTTATCAAAGAAAACTGCCCGATTGTTATTTTGCTGGGTATTATAAGCATGGAAAAATGAAAGGGTTGGGTAGTAAGAATGCTTAAGTTGGCGGTAGTTTAAATTTGCCAGCTGCACTTTTAGTTGGCTGTTCTGAAGACTGATCCTGTCTGGTACTGCAGCTGAATATTGTTCATACTGTATTGTTATTGATTGCGTGATCAGGATTGAATCCTCAGCTTTAATATCACATAGAATTTTAAGAGCCAGGTATTGTTGTTTCAATAAGTAATTTATTTGTCTTATATTCTCTTCACTGGTGATTTTACTCACCTCTGCTTCATTTACTTCCTGTTTCCTCGCAACTCCTTCAAGGTATTTACTGGTTGTAATAGATAGTATTGTATCGGCCGCTGTCAGGTTGAGCCGGGTCGTTTTCAGTTGTTCATTCAATTTCACTATATTAAAATAGGTGGCGGCAATATTTTCCCTGAGTTGCTTCCATTGGGTTTTTGCCTCAGCTGCATACAGTGATATGTTTAGTTTAGCAAGACTGACATTATCCCAACCTTTAAGATTGATCAGTTTGATATCCAGGTTTTCGTTAAATGTGCTTACATACTGAATGCCAGTTGTTATTTCCCTATAGGTCCCGGGTTGCCCGCCAAAATTTTCGGCCGGAAATAAATTGACAGGTAGCCTTGTATTGTTTGTATAGGAGAAATTAAGCCCACCCGAAACATCAGGTATGCTTAGAATAGCAGCAAGCTTTGCTGCTTTTGCCTGTTGATAGTTTAGGGCATTGTTTTTTTGTACTATACTCCTGCTCTTTGAATAGCTGAAAACGGAATCACAGGATGTAAAAACAAGTTGGGCCCCGATTTTCATATATGAGAGCAATACCAGGCAAAGGGATAAAATTAGTTTTTTCATAAATGTTTAAGACTCACTCAACCCTTTCGAAGTACATAGTTTTAGACACAAGGAATTTAGAAACAATCAATTTGAGGCGATTCTGTTCTTCCGGGTAGACTGTTACATTCAGGGTAATTCCGGCTTCAGGTGGTAGCATTAACCCCTTGTAATAATTTTTATCCGGGTAGTATTTTAATTCTTTGAGAATCTGTTTTGGGGGTTTTGCAGGAGCTTCAGTGGTGACCCCATAATACAACCCATCCTTGCCGGTGTATATCTGAACAAGAATGGATTTGTCTTCATTTTTCGCCTTCCAATACCCTGTAATTTCCTTTCCTGACTGGGCGTTCAGAGGAATGTAAATGAATAGTGCAAATGCGGCTAAAATGTAACCGGAGTAAAACATACACAATGGATTGCCTGTAAAAAAAGGTAACGCTGCACCGAAAAGCCACAAAACATAACCTGTGTATGCACCATGAAGCCTTTAACCAAAGGGAACTTCATACTAGGCCTTGTAAAGGGACTATTCAGGTGCAGCAATTACCATTCAAATATTGAAGTAAATAAGTATACCAGAAAGGCTATTCCGGTAAAATGGACAAAGTGGCGATTTGAGTGGAAAAATCAGGACTGGGTGAGCCATTCAATAAACAAAGGAGCTTTGTTTTTGCCTATTAATACCTGATCCTTGTAGGGTAGTGTGAGGTTCACTACCAGCTTCCTGTTAAAATAATGGGAGGCATCTTTTACAGCTTTCCGGCTTATTAGAAACTGCCTGTTTGCCCTGAAAAATAATGGGGAGAACGTGAGTTCCAGTTCTTCCATTTTTTCGGACAGCATAAATTTTTCTTTTTCGAATGTATAGGCGAAAACACAGCCATTTTCAATCACAAACAAAGCCACCATATTTATGTTAAGGGGAATAATTTTTTCCCTGTGTCGGATGATAACCGCCCCTTGTTTTGAAGGTAATTTTGAATTCAATAAACGTATCAGTTCATTATATTTATCTTTTTTACCGGCAAAATTCATTTTAAGTAACTGGTACTTCTCCAGGGCTTCCTGAATGGCTTTTTTAGTTACTGGCTTTAATATATAATCAATGCCAAGCATTTTAAATGCTTCTGTGTAATAACTGTTGTACGCAGTACAAAAAATGACCGGAACCTTATTCCTGATCCGATCAAATATTTCAAAACTGAGACCATCCCCTAATCGGATATCAGAAAAGATCAGATCAGGCTGTTCATTGTTTTCAAAGTACTTCACGGATTCCTCAACGGAATGCAATTCAGCTATAATGCTTGCCATTGGGTTACAACTCAGAATGGTGTTACTGATATCTTTGGCCGTTATCTTTTCATCTTCTATGATGACAATATTCATACTCCCCTGGTTTTAAGCAATTTAATAAATACAGAGAATTCCGTTTCAGTATCTGAAATGTCTATTCCGGTATTCGTCAGCATAAGGTAGCGGTCATTTAGGTTACTTAGTCCGGTCCCGGTGTGATCCCCCGGTATGGTTTTGATTTTGTTATTCCGTACCCTGATTCCCTGGTTTTCAAAGATTATAAGTACTTCCAGGGGGTTTGATTCAGTAAATAAATTATGTTTTACAGCATTTTCTACCAGCAATTGGATGGCATAAGCCGGTATAAAATAAGAACGGGTTGATTCAGGAACATCGATATCCACCTTTAATGAATCCCCAAAACGCATTTTCTGAAGCCGGATATAATCAGTCGTAAAATTTAACTCTTCTGCTAATGTTACCACATTTGTTTTATGTACATCCACCGAATAACGGAGAAAAGACGACAGGTTGATGGCATAGTTTTCAGCTTCAACCGGGTTTTGGCTGATCAGGGACTTTAAAATGCTTAATGTATTGAAAAGAAAGTGAGGCTGGAGCTGCTGCATAAGAACCAGTTGTTTGGCTTCGAGGTTTTTGACCCTAAGCATCTCCACTTCTTCTTCAGCCGTTTTTTGTTTATGTTCAGAAAGCAATGCGGAAGCGACCAGGATAACTACTGTATTGATGGCAATATTGAAGATCAACGGGTAAATAAAAAAATAAGGAGTGTCGATTTCCAGTACTACCGGTTTTGGAGCGAACGAGAAAAAGCAAACCTGAATCAGAGAGGTTAACAGGTAACTCAAAAGTATCTGATTACGCCTCTTATAGTGACCAAATTTTTTGAGGATATAAATATTGACCAGCCAGTAAATAAAAGTAAGAAATAGGAGAAAGGAAGATACTTTCAGCACAAGGGAGACAGCAATGGAACGTAATAGAAATAGCGGCGCTACTCCATACAAGGCAAAAATAGGTGAAGATATAATGGCGGTACGTAGTAAACGCCTGTATAAAACCTTATCCATGCTGTAAATATAGAATATTGAGAAAAAAACACTTCGTAACCGGGTATTTTAAAATCTGATAAGGGCAATAATCCCCCATCTTTTTCCACTTTAATGCTGGTTTTGTCCAGTTCAGGGTTAATTGTATTTCATTTTAACAGGCTGCCTGTGATTTTTGACAGGTAATCAAATCAATATGAGGATAAAAAACAGTTTAAACAGAGTAGGTTTCATCGTGTTTTCTTTGCTGGTTTCAGTGCTTTCTTCCGCCCAGCAAAAACATACAATAGGGGGCATTATAAAAAATAAGACCAATGGAGAAACCATTATTGGAGCTTCAGTCAAGATAATCGGTAAAACAGGAGGTACGGTATCTAATGAGTATGGGTTTTATTCACTCAGCCTGGCGGCGGGTAGTTATCAATTAGAAATAACCGCGATTGGTAAAAAAACAGATACCATTCGGGTTGATCTGAATTCAGACGTTACCCGTAATATTTCCATGGAAGAAGAAGCCCGTAACCTTGATGAGGTGTTTGTTTCTTCTAAACCAAGGGGAGGGCGATCCATCAGTGGTACCCAAACCGGGGTGGAGAAACTCACCATACGTGAAATCAGTACAATTCCGGTCTTATTCGGGGAGAAAGATGTGTTGAAAACCATTCAGCTACTTCCAGGTGTGAAATCCGCCGGAGAGGGAAATTCTGGTTTTTTTGTACGTGGGGGAAGTGCAGACCAGAACCAGATATTGCTCGATGAAGCGAATGTCTACAACGCCTCACACCTTCTTGGATTTTTCTCCACCTTTAACTCCGATGCCATTAAAGATGTAACCATTTATAAAGGAGGCATGCCGGCGCAATACGGGGGCCGTTTATCTTCTGTATTGGATATCAAAATGAATGATGGAAATAACCAGGCTTATAACGTAAGCGGTGGCCTGGGCCTGATATCAGCCAAGCTCAATGTGGAAGGACCGGTCCAGAAAGATAAATCCTCATTCCTGTTAACTGGGAGAAGAACCTATGCTGATATTTTTCTCAAAGCATCAAAAGACAGTACAATTAACAGCAGTAAGTTATATTTCTATGATCTGAATGCAAAATTCAATTATGAATAAAAAAAAAAAGATAAACTATTCCTGAGCGGCTATTTTGGAAAAGACAAACTGGGATTCGGCGAGCAATTCAGCATAGATTGGGGAAATTCCACCGGCACTTTGCGCTGGAACCATCTATTCAATAAAAAACTGTTTTCTAATACTTCTCTTATTTACAGCAACTATGATTATCAACTGGGTATCAGGAGCAGTTCAAACGATTTTACCATCTTTTCACAAATACGAGACTGGAACCTCAAACAGGATTATCAGCTTAATGCGGGTAACCGGAATACGATACGTTTTGGCTGGAGCAGCACTTATCATGTGGTCCGGCCCGGGGAAATCACCGCTTCACAGTCATCAAGTATTAATTCCAGGTTACAACAAAAAAGATACTCAATGGAGAATGGCGTTTATTTCAGTAACACCTTGAAAATGTCCGATAAAATCAGTTTCACCTACGGATCCAGATTTACTGCATTTAGTGTTTTGGGAGAAGGCGATTTCTACACCCTGGACGCGAACGGGAAGATAATAGATACTATATCATATAAAAGAGGGGAAATAGTAAAGACGTATTG
Source organism: uncultured Chitinophaga sp. (assembly GCA_964561675.1). Classification (GTDB taxonomy): domain Bacteria; phylum Bacteroidota; class Bacteroidia; order Chitinophagales; family Chitinophagaceae; genus JJ008. The sequence continues at coordinate 980 of CAZLRY010000148.1, read as the reverse complement.
GAATATTGAGCCCCGTTTAGCATTTGGATACCAGATTTCCAGCCAATCTTCCATCAAAGCCTCTTTTGTACGAAATGTGCAGAATATGCACCTGATCAGTAACAGCACCAGCAGCACCCCAACGGATAAATGGGTCAGCAGCAGTAATATTATAAAACCTGAAATATCAGATCAGTTTTCGCTTGGGTATTATAAAAATTTTTATGGAAATCAATACGAATTTACTGCCGAGGCCTATTATAAGAGCATGGAGAATCAGATTGATTACCGTGATGGGGCGGATGTTTTTTCCAATGATGCGGTAGAAACCCAGTTACTGTATGGTAAAGGCAGAGCCTATGGGACAGAATTCATGATCCGGAAAAAAGCCGGTAAAATGACCGGATGGCTTAGTTATACTCTTTCCAAAACAGAACGCCGGATTAATGGTATAAATAATAATAATTGGTATAATGCCCGTCAGGACCGGACACATGACATTGCTGTTGTGGGTATGTACCAGCTTAATGAGAAATGGAATCTTTCGGCTAACTGGATCTATTATACAGGCGATGCGGTTACTTTTCCAAATGGTAAATATACAGTAGGAGGACAAACTGTTTATTATTACACTAACAGAAACGGGTACCGGATGCCGGACTACCACCGGCTAGATCTTGGGGCGACAGTACAGCTGAAAAAAGGGAAAAAAATAAGCAGTGAAATGGCATTCAGCCTTTACAATGCGTATGGCCGCCGAAATGCATATACTATAAGCTTCCGGGACAATGAAAGTGATCCCACGAAAACAGAAGCGGTTAAAACCTCATTATTCCGGTGGGTTCCCTCTGTTTCTTACAATTTTAAATTCTGACCTATTAACCATAAATTATGAATAACATAAAACAATCAATTTCCATTCGCCCTACCTGGCTCCTGTTTTATTCCTTTTTGGTGCTGATTACCACCCTTTGTTCTTGCGAACAGGTGATAGATATTCA
>CAZLRY010000147.1:0-7671 GCA_964561675.1 uncultured Chitinophaga sp. | reverse complement strand
ATTCCGTTGCGGTAATTCCCTGTTCGGATGATTCGAAAGCCACATAGGTGTCCGGAAGATCGGCCGTCCTTTTACGGCAGCCGGCTCCCAGGATCAGAATGCCGGTAACCAGGAGGGTGAGTCGTATGAATTTTTGTTTCATTGTATAAATATTGTGGGGTGATTATTTTTTATTCCAGTTAAACAACAGGGAGGCAAAGGCGGAGCGGCCGGTGGCCACACTCAGTCCGCCGCCGTTATGTATTCCCCCGGCAATAAAACTGCTCCGGATCCGGTCCACATTCAGCAGATTACGCACGCCTGCATTGAGCCGCAGGAAAGAGGTCAGTTTTTTATTGACCGTAAAATCGGCCATATGATACCCTTCCTGTTCAGACAGCACGATATCAGGGCCACTGGTTACATAACGGGGACGCTTACCTGTAAATTTATAGAACAGGTTCAGGTCCAGTCCGATCCTTGTAAAACTATAAGAGGCATTGAGGTTGGCTTCGGCCGACCAGAGCAATTCATTGAGTGATTTATCCGCCTCATATTGGTCATTATAAAAACCGGTATAAGAGGCTCCGGCAGCGATTGACCAGTTACCAGAGGTCAATCCGGTCGTAAGATTGGCTCCCGCCGTTTTACTTCTTAAAATATTATAAAGACGTGCCGTATCTGAGGTCTGGGTAAATACATAATCGATCTGGTTTCTTACATCATTGTAAAATCCTCCGAGTTGTGCGGTTAAGCGGAGATCGTCATTCAGTTTTTTCTTCCAGCTTAACGCGCCGGTGAAACTATGGGAGGTTTCGGCTTTCAGATCCGGATTGCCCACTACCTGGTGATTGGCATCAAAGAAACTGAAATAGAGTTCGCGCAGGGAAGGTGAACGGAAACCGCGGGCATAGGAAAGACGCAGATCAAGCGCATTGCTCAGCTGGAATTTTGTATTCAGTGAAGGGATGACGGGAGGTGCATCATATACTGAATTGCGGATCATGCGAAGACCGGGGCGGATATTGATTTTTTCATTCGGCGTGATCTCCGAACTGATAAAGAATGCGTAATCATTCACTTCGTTAGCACCGGCTTTCAGTCGCTCCCCATCCCCTTTGTCGAGATTTATATCCACCCCTGGCTGGAAACTGAATACGGTATTCAGTTTATAAGCGGCGGTAGCTCTTAAGGTAAATCCTGTAAAATTCACTACAGCGTTGCGTCCTTCTCCCATATCCAGTCTTACATCCCCATCTGTTTTATTTAAGGTGGTGGAGTATACCTGGCGACGATAATCAGTAAAAGCTGATTGCAACTGGAAATTGAGTTTGTTGTTGGCAAAATAGCTGCCCTGAAACTGGTGCATCAGCCTGCGTGAAAGGTATTCCTGGTCATAGGCCAATGTGTCTCCGGTAATGGCATCCGGGAAGGGCAGGAAATTACCGGGATTGGTGATTACTTCATCCAGTCCGTCGATGCGGTAACGCAGGTTGAGCTTACCGTTATTATAACCCAAAAAACCATTCACCAGGCGCTGGTCTTTTTTATGCCATACCAGTTCGCGGGCAACGGCCGTATCTTTCCAGCCACCAAAAAAATTATGCGCTATGCTTCCACCGGCTTCCCAGTTTTTCTTTTTCCAGGTAAGCCCCAGTTGCTGATTGTGGATGCCATTACTCAGTCCATATTCATTCCCTACGGATTCTTCATGCAGGCGGGCATTCACTGAGAGACGGGCATTATCTGCTTTTTTAGTAATAATATTAATAACACCAGCCAGGGCATCGGCACCATAGACTACTGACATGGGGCCTTCCACCAGTTCAATGCGTTCGATGCTGTTTATATCGAGCTGACTGATATCAAATTCATTGTTTACTCCCTGCCGGCCGGTGATGGGTAATCCATCGAGCAGGATTTTTACATTTTGTCCGCTGAGACCTAACATGGAGATAGCCGAACCTCCGGTAGCCAGGTCCTGGGAGAAACGCAGGTTCAATTCATTTCTCAGCACGTCCTGGAGTTTGGTGGCTCCTTGCTTTTCTATCCGCTCACGGCTGATCACTTTTACCTGGTACACTGAATTTTTGACGGATTGGGGTCTGTATTGACCGGTAACCACAATGGCTTCCATTTCTTTTGCACGGGTGGTATCTTCCGGTAGTGATCGTCTTCCGGGCTGGGCCAGGAGGGCCAGCGGGAGGAGGATCGAAGCTGATAAGAGGTGAACTTTTCTCATAATTTTCGTTTCTGACGCAAAGATTCTCCACGAAATGATGAGATTTATCATCTGATTGTCAGCTTATTAAAACTGTCACATCTTTGACAAAAAGATGACAAGGTCCGTTTTAAGATCAGTCAGGATATTGAGCAGGGTCATCATTGTTTAAACAACAATGCATTGGATAATCTGATTTCTTAAACTACCCAATGCATCAAGAGGGTGCATAATACCGGCTGCTTAGAATTTATAGGATACTGAAGCAGAAAACTGCCTGGGAGCAATCGGGTTTACACTATTATCATCATGTACATTATAGCTGAGTGTGTTGGCCAGGTTTGATACTTTGAGCCGCACGGCATATTTACCCAATGCATATCCGGCAAAAAGATCTGCCAGCAGGTAATCAGGAATGGCCATCAGCTTATACCCGGGATTGGTACTGGTGGTGTTTCTGCCGGCCAGCCGGTCGCCCACATAGAATGAGCCGATCCCGAGATTAAATCCTTTTAACAAGGAGGTCCCGGCGAATGTATAAAAGAGACTGGCATTGGCGGTATGGGAAGGATTATAACGTAAGCGGTCACCGGCACGTACGGAACTGTTATGTCCGTTTGAACGGGTATATCGTGTATCATTATAACTATAGCCTGCGATGAAAACGAATCCGTTGATTGAGCGCGTTGTGATATCCAGTTCCACCCCTTTACTGGTTACTTCGCCCACCAGTTCTCTGGCTGCAGGAACAGTGGCAGGAGGATTCAGGACAGACAGGGCAAAATCACTGTTACGGATCAGGTAGGTGGTAAAGTTTACCGTGAGCAGTTTATGAAACAGATCAGATTTCATTCCCAGTTCCACCTGGTCGATTATTGATGGTTTCAGCGGATTATTCAGCGTATCGACCCCTGCATTAGGACTGAAGTTATTGGTATAGCTTACAAATAGTGAAATGGTTTTCTGCGGCTGATAAACCAACCCTAAGCGTGGACTGAAAGCAGCTGTTGTATAAGCTTTGGTATAGCCTCTTGTTCCTTTGGCCAACGTATCGACTGAAGCCCTCCGGTTTTGCTGAATACTGTAACGAACACCTGCAAGCACTTTAATCTTTTCAGATAAACTAATCAGGTCTTGTACATATACGCCGGTCCGTTGCACCGGGCTGGTGGTTAAGAGATTCGGTGCCAGATCGGGAATATCACTCCGTTTTGTAAAGGATGCTCCATAGGGATCGAATATATTGATTGTATCATAAATGTTTTTATTCCGGATACTTGTGTTGGCTAATGCATTATTGTAACCGTTTGTAATAAATGTGCCGGCTTTGGTGCGGTAAAGGTCGGCATCTGCACCTGCCAGGAGGGTATGTTCAGTGCTGCCAAGTCTGAACTTCCCGTTCAGGTCGGCCTGGAGCAGGAAATAGTTTTCATCTGTACTTGTTTTCTGAAGCCCCCGGATCCAGGTACCATCCGGCTGCACAAAGTTGCTATTGGTGTTAGGTCTGGAAGCAGCAAACAGGTTGCTTTTGTATTGCTGGAAAGCGGCAATGCTGGTCAATTGCCATTGTTTATTGAAATGATGAGTCAGTGTGGCATTTGCCGTGGATTGCCGGACTTTGTTATAGTTCCAGGCATTACCCAGGAAGGTATTTCTAGGCACCCGGGCTACTGTATAATTGATCGCCCCGGTACCGTAATCCGGTGTCCGGTTATCAGTCAGATAATCCCCCTGGATTAACAATTCTGTTTTTGAAGACAGGTTAAATAAAAGGGATGGATTAATATAATAGCGTTCGGACGATACATAATCCCGGAAACTCTGTGCCTTTTCATAAACAGTATTTACCCGGAATGCGGCCTGTTTCTTTTTACCAAAACCACTGTACACATCCAGGGACGGTTTATAGAAACCAAAACTTCCGGTCCGGAAACCCAGTTCTCCACCCTGTTCAAATTTGGGTTTTTTAGTCACAATATTCATTATACCACCGGGAGCCACATTCCCAAACAGGATCGCACTACCCCCTTTTAAAAATTCCAGTTTTTCAATGCTGCTCATTTCCGGCATAATGGCATTGTTGAAGCGTACTCCATTTTTAAATGTATTGGAACTGGAAAAAGAAAATCCCCTGGCGGCTATTTCTTCCTGGAAGCCTCCCGTATTTCCCATCAGGTACACACCGTTGACCTGCTGCAACACATCACTGAGATGCAGGGCCTGTTGCCGCTCAATCGCTTCTTTACTGATCACGGTTACGGCTTGCGGCAGGTCCATCAGGCGGATATTGATTTTTCCGGTGGTCATTTTCTTTTCATTGGATGTATACCCGGAGGTAATCACGATTTCTTCCAGTTCGTTATGGTTTTCCCGGAGTACGAAATCAAATATGCGGTTATCCTTCCCGTTAAAGGTCACTTGTGATTCCACGGTTTCGAGTCCCACGAAGGATACAATAATCGTATACCGTCCTTCTTTAATGCCCTTAAACTGAAATTGACCAATTTCGTCAGTGATCACGCCTTTTTTCAATTCTTTGAGAATGACACTGACCATGGAGGCCGGCTTTCCATCGCTGGTTTTAACGGTTCCGTTGAGTGTCGTTTCAGTTTCCTGGGCCCGGATGCCGGAAACAAGTAAGAAGAGAATAGCTATAAGCAGTGTGGTTGTTTTCATTTCAATGATTTTTCGTTTTACACATTATTCTTGCGGGAACAAAACTAAAATGCATTGAGTCTGTATACCTGCCGTATCGGGAAATTGGTTTACGCAAAACGGAAAGCATAAAAAAAGGGCTGCTCCTTTCCGGAGCAGCCCTTGTATAAATAAGGTCGTTGATTACTTCACCACCACAATCCCTTTCGCCAGCACTTTCACTTCTTTCACCGGCTGGGTGATTGCGTCAATTTCTTCTTTTGATTTTTTGGCATCTTCGGCATAGTGCTTCAGTTCTGCAACGGAAGTGGTTTTCAGTTCCACTTTACCATCAATGATTACTGTTTTTCCTTTAGCCGCCAGGGGCAGGAAGAAACCATAGTCTTTCATTTTAACCATCGCTGTTTCACCATTCGCCAGTTCGAGTTTGAGCCAGCAGCCTTTCTTGGGGCATACTTCCACAATTTTCGCCTGGATCTTTACTTCCGGGAATTCGGCACCCCCGTTCAGTTTGGCTACCACATCGGTCAGATTTACAGCCCCCTCGGTGGTTACTTTATCGCCATACCATTCACCCGGTTTGGCTTCCCCCTCAGGAGGTTGGGCATTTGCGATAAAACCAAAACCAGCAACAAAAAGTGTTAAAAGGAATTTTTTCATGTGTATCTTTTTTGAATTGATTTTTGTGTATAAACAAAGATAGGTTTTCAGTTGAAATAGTTGCCTATTGCGGTAAAGCCGGGCGATTAAAGGGAACTGGCGGAGCTGATAGTGCTTCCAGGAAGGCCCGGAGGTCTTTTTGTTCTTTCCTGCTGAGGTTCAGTGGTCTGAATACACCATTGGGGCCCGGGCTGTTGAGATGAAACCGGAAAATAAGGCTGTCCATATTATTTTCTGAGCCATCATGAAACCAGGGGCCGGTCCGCATCACATCCCGGAGAGAGGGGGTTCTGAACTTTCCGGTATCGGCATCCAGGTGGGTGACTTTGTATAATCCCACATCTTTTGTATCATATGGGTTGTTAATCACCGCTCCCAGCCGGTGAAACTGATTGTCGGTAAACAGGGGGCCATTATGACAGTTGAAGCAACCGGCCTTGGTGCGGAACAGGTGAAGCCCCCGTAATTCACTTTTATTTAAAGCCCGGTGATCCCCTTTAATAAACCGGTCAAAACGGCTTTCGCCACTGCTGATTGATTTTTCAAATACCGCAATGGCTTCCGTCATCAGGTGCGGGTTAATATGTTCCGATCCAAAGGCCTTTTTAAACCATTCCGTATACCCGTTAATGCGGCGTAGTTTGCGCACCACATCGTGCATCTCACTATTCATTTCTGATTCACTGACGATGGGAGCAAAAGCCTGATCCTGCAGGTCACGTGAACGCCCATCCCAAAAAAGTTTTTTATAAAACCAGCTGTTCTGGATCGTTGGGGCATTTCTTTTCCCCATGGCACCTTCATGTCCGACAGACCGGGGTTTTGCATCCGTCCAGTTTAAGGCAGGATCATGACAGGTGGCACAGGAAATTTTTCCTGAACTGCTGAGACGGGGGTCAAAGAAGAGGGCTTTGCCAAGTTCTACAATATTTTTTATAGAATCATTAGTCAGATCCACCGGCACCGGAGGGAGCGCTCCCAGCTCGGTCCAGCTGACTCCTTCATCCACCCGGGGGGCCGGCCATTCAGCGGCAGGGCGGCTATACTGATGGCGGAGCGATTGATTGGTAAATGATATACAAATCATAAACCCCATCGCTATAAAAGCCAGCACTGATAATTTTTTCATATTGCAATAAAGCGTGAAGAAAGCAAATTTTGTCTGAATGAATAACGATATTGATTACAAACAAGATCAGATAAAGCCGCGGCAGTTTTTTGCCCCGCATTTGCAAGGGAGTTTGCCTTCATGGTGCGTTTCGCCATAGTCGCAGCTCAGTTCTTCTCCTTTCTTAATATCCCGAAGGGCATAAAACTCAACCCGGTCTTTCATTACCCGTAAATAGGTGTTCGGACCACAGGAGTGATTGATAAAGCGCATATCATTGGGATTGGCAGAGGCATTCAGCGCCAGGTTATTGTCCAGTTCCACCAGGTTGATCACTTTCAGGTTTTTGATCAGCCGCATTGCTTCTTTCATCGTGATGATCACACCACCCAGGTCGCCAATTTTCTTACGGGCAGGAATTCGCTGTAAGGCATAGGCCCCTTTCCCGGCAATTTTACTTTTTGCCACTTTTACCGGGTAATAAATATGATAGGGAGGAGTAACAGGTTGTTTTACCATAATCTTATTTTATCCAGTTCACTTTTTGTTCCAGCGGACTGCGGCTGCCTCCCACGGAAGGAACAGCGACTTGTCCAATATAAAAAAATCCAAGCAGTTTATCGGCTTCATCAAGACCAAAAAAGGATTTAGCTTCTTCTTTATAGGTAATTCCCCCGGTGGTCCAGTAGCCACCAAGCCCGTAAGCAGTCACTGATAAATAGATATTCTGAACGGCACAGGCTACCGCTTCAATGTCTTCAATTTCCGGAATATTCTTCAACGAAGAACGCTTCATCCCGATGGCAATAATATGGGAGGCTTTTAATGGCTGTTGCTTTAATTTGGCATACGTGGCTTCTTTAAAATTTTCACCCGCCAGGTCTTTATACAAATTGCTTTGGAATTCCGCAAGCATTTTCAAGCCCTCCCCGCTGAATACGGTAAACTGCCAGGGTTCAGTACGCCCATGATTGGGTGCCTGACAGGCATTGATCAGTATTTCATTGATGATGACATCATCCACCGGTTTACCGGCATCAAACTGATC
>CAZLRY010000146.1:6566-7710 GCA_964561675.1 uncultured Chitinophaga sp. | reverse complement strand
CATACAATACGGCTACCCCACCACTCAGTTTGGCCAGGCGCTCCTGTAATTTTTCTTTATCATAATCAGAAGTGGTATTCTCTACCTGAGCTTTGATCTGATTTACACGGGCAACGATATCGGTTTTCTTGCCTTTACCACCAACAACTGTAGTGTTGTCCTTGTCAATAGTTACTGAAGAAGCCTGTCCGAGGTAAGTCAGGTCAGCATTTTCCAGTTTATAACCCTGCTCTTCACTGATTACCGTACCGGCAGTCAGGATCGCGATATCAGTCAGCATTTCTTTACGACGGTCACCGAAACCAGGTGCTTTTACAGCAGCTACTTTCAGGGTACCACGGAGTTTGTTTACCACTAAGGTAGCCAGCGCTTCCCCTTCCAGGTCTTCTGCAATGATCAGAAGCGGGCGGCCGCTTTGTGCCACTTTCTCCAGGATATGCAGGATGTCCTTCATATTGCTGATCTTTTTGTCATAGATCAGGATATAGGGATTCTGCAGTTCGGCTTCCATTTTTTCGCTGTTGGTCACGAAATAAGGAGAGATATAACCGCGGTCAAACTGCATACCTTCCACCACATCAACGGTTGTGTCTGTTCCTTTCGCTTCCTCAACAGTGATAACACCTTCCTTACCCACTTTGATAAATGCTTCGGCAATCAGTTTGCCAATGGTTTCATCATTATTGGCAGAGATAGTAGCCACCTGCTGAATTTTCTTGCTGTCGCTTCCTACGGTCTGGCTCTGTGCCTTGAGGCTTTCCACCACCAGGCTAACGGCTTTATCAATACCACGCTTCAGGTCCATCGGATTGGCGCCGGCTGCCACCATTTTCAGTCCTTCAGAAATGATGGACTGGGCTAATACGGTAGCTGTAGTTGTTCCATCACCCGCAATATCCGCGGTTTTGGAAGCCACTTCTTTTACCATCTGGGCACCCATATTCTCAATAGGATCTTCCAGTTCAATTTCCTTGGCAACAGTCACCCCGTCTTTTGTTACAGCTGGGGCACCGAATTTTTTCTCAATCACCACATTCCGGCCTTTGGGACCGAGGGTTACTTTCACCGCGTTGGCCAGTGTGTCAACGCCTTTCTTCATTCTATTTCTTGCTTCAATATCGAAGAAGATTTGCTTTGCCATATT
>CAZLRY010000146.1:5178-6466 GCA_964561675.1 uncultured Chitinophaga sp. | reverse complement strand
TCTTATACGATGGCGAGAATATCCGATTCCCGCATGATCAGGTAATCTTCACCTTCAATCTGTATCTCGGTACCGGCATATTTACCATATAAAACAGTATCACCTGTTTTAACGGTTACGGGTTCGTCTTTCTTACCAGGACCCGCTGCGATCACGGTACCACGTTGAGGTTTTTCTTTTGCTGTATCCGGGATGATGATACCTCCGGCTGTTTTCTCTTCTGCTGCGGCAGCTTTTACAATTACCCTGTCATGAAGCGGGGTAACATTGACTTTCTTGGCCATAGTTGTATTGATTTTGATGTTTTTTTGATGATTTGTCTCCCTCACAGTCCTGCTTTTAATGCGTTTAACTGACTTGAAAGACACACCCGTCCGCTTATTTACTGCTTGTGGATGCGGGCGCAAAGGTACACGAAATACTATGCCGGGGGCAGAAAAAAGCCATTTTTTCAGCCCCTGGATGGCTGGCTGTCAGAAAAATGCACAATTTGCCAGTCAGAAAGACAATTTTTCACGGATTCGGGCGTATTAACCCGTTGTCCTTCTCCGGAGGGAAATATATATTTGTACAAATTCCAAGACCTATGTTAAACCGAACAGCCCAGCTGATTTTATTCCTGTTATTCAGTATTTATTCCCTTCAGGCCCAGCCTCCCTGTGCATTTGATATCCACCACAAACGGCTGCTAAATACCGACCCGGTTTATGCCCGTCAGATCCAGGAAAATGAACAGGCTATCCAGCGTATTATCAATGCCCATCCCGAGTGGCTGCGCCCTGCCCCGGGTACAGGCCGGCTGACCGCCACCTATACCATTCCTGTGGTGGTCCATGTGATGCATACCGGAGGAGCCGTTGGCTCAATCTATAACCCCACGGATGCCCAGATCAATGGAGCTATCGATTACCTCAACCAGGTTTTTGCCGGTACCTATCCGGGTATGACAGCGCCGGTGGAAGGTGGGGGTATTGTAGATATGGATGTGCAGTTTGCCCTTGCCCAACGTACGCCCGCCTGCGGAGCCACCAACGGCATCGATCGGGTGGATGCATCTGCACTCCCGAATTATACAGCCAATGGTATTAATATATTTAATGCAACCGGCTGCCCCGAGCTGACCATGAAAAATCTGGCCCGCTGGAATACCAGTAATTATTATAATATATGGCTGGTAAATAAAATTGATGGTGCGGATGGGACGTCTGGACAGTTTATTGCCGGATTCGCCTATTTTCCCGGATCGTCTTCCTCCCTGGATGGAACCGTTATGCTGGCGACTCAAATG
>CAZLRY010000146.1:0-5078 GCA_964561675.1 uncultured Chitinophaga sp. | reverse complement strand
GGGTATGTGATACGGACCCGATCTATAACAACCTGGATCCGATCAGTGGTATTTACAGTTTTGCCTGCCGCACCGGTGCGAATACCTGCGATGCTCCAAATACCTATACCATTAATACAGAAAGTAACTTCATGAGTTACACCAATTGTTATACCTTATTCACCAACGGGCAGAAAGCAAGAACGCAGGCGGCTATGCTTTTACCTTCCCGCTCCAGCCTGGTAGACCCATCCAACCTGGCCCTGGTACCCTGTGGTACAACCATAAACTTCTCACTGGCCAGTTCGACACGCAATGAAAGTACCAGTGGTACCCTGAGCGGTTGTCGCACTTATACGGATTATACTTATCAGATGACGATCGGGGCGGCCCCAACCGCTACAGCCACAGCTACCCTGTCGTATAGTGGCAGCGGCACCAAAGGACTGGATTACGAGGTCACCACGAACGGAAACTTCAGCAGTCCCAGTGATGTTTTAACGTTCAACAGCGTATCCACGGCTGCACAGTCATTTACCATCAGGGTCTATGATGATGCCAATGTGGAAGGATCAGAAACGGCTGTTCTTGATTTTACAGTAAATAGTGGCGGCGGCGATGCCATTAAGGGAAGTACCACCCCTACCCTGACCCTCACACTAGGCGATAATGATTCGGCACCGACAGGAACGAGTTCAGGTACATTCAGTATTGGCAGTCTTGGCTATAATGTAGGCGGCGGCCCCTTTGATGCACGACAACAAAGCCAGCGCAGCCAGATTATTTATAAAGCCAGTGAACTGACAGGCGCAGGCGTAACAGCCGGTTCAATTACCACGCTGCAGCTATATATAAATGTAAAAGCCAGTTCAAGACCTTATACCAGTTTCTCGATCAAGATGGGACAAACGTCAACGACTTACCTGGTCAATGGCGGGGTTAGTGTGGTAAGTGGTATGACGACCGTTTACAGCAATGCCTCCTATAGCACAACAGCCGGCTGGAATAGTTTTACCCTCAGTACTCCTTTTACCTGGGATGGTACCAGCAACCTGGCCATTGAGATCTGCTACGACAATACAACAGCCGATGCCGGAAATGCCGCGGATGGTACTGGTTGTTATGCAGATGGCGGTACGGCCTCGCAGGGAAATTTAATGTACCAGAATGGCATTAACTGTTCCGGTAATTTCAGTAGTGTAACCTATGTCGGCAATGGTATAAAACCGATTATCCGGCTCAGCTCATCGGTTACCGGCACGTCCATAGAAACCAGTGCAGGTTCCATAGCTGCCAATCATATTACCATCGGCAGCAATGATTATTTTTATTCCAATAATGATAAACTTCTTTTCCGGATCGGAGGAGCAAATGCCTCATTGGGCTGTGTGAATGCCTCCCTTGAAGCCGGGGGTACCACCTGGGTCAGTGCGCTGGGCGGAGAACGTTCTGCCAAAGTATTTGCCGTTACCCCCACCACCAATATCAGTACCACAGATTATACTATTGCTTTATATTTTGAAAACGCAGAACTGGGAGGTAAGAATGCAAACACCCTCCGGATTGCCAAAACCACAGCGGCGTCGGCAGCTGCAGCCAATTCCACCAATACGGTATTGGTGACTCCAACCGTCACCACCCTGGGTTCTGGCACCACTGTATTTACTGCCAGCTTTACCGGATTCTCCCGTTTCTTCCTGGTGGATGCAGGTGTGGCATTGCCCGTAACGATCACTTCATTTACCGGTACAGCCATCGATAAAAAACAAAGCCTGCTCAGATGGACCACTTCCTCAGAGCAAAACAATAAGCAATTCACCGTGGAAGTCAGCCAGGATGGTATCCGGTTTACTCCTTTGGCCGTCATTGCAGGCAAAGGCAACAGCAGCACGGAACAACATTACGAATACCTGCACGAACGGCCCTTCAGTGGAATGAACTGGTACCGGCTTATACAAACAGATATAGACAACCAGTCAAAATACAGTCCGGTTATTTCAGTCCTGATTGATCAGGGACAGCAAACAGCTTACCTTTACCCGGTACCGGCCAGGGATCAGCTGACTGTCTTTTTCAGTACGGCCGTTATCAATACCCGGATTGAACTGCTGTCAGCCGATTTGCGGATGCTGAGAAAAGAGGCAATAAGCAACCTTACCTACAAAAAAGACATCAATGTGTCCGGATTACCGGCCGGCATGTATTTTGTCCGGGTTACCGGTCCCACAGGCACCCGGTTACTCCGGTTTATCAAAGAATAACCGACCCTGAGCATTAGAGCCCGTTGATTTTCAACGGGCTTTTTCATTTTCCGGATCTAGCCTGAATGCAGGCAGGGTTCCTTATATTTGCACTTCTAAAACAAGTTCTTACAAACACATGATCAGCAGAAGAAATATCAGGGTAAAAGTGATGCAGACCCTCTACACCCTGTCACTTTCAGAAAATGGAGCGAAACCCGGTGAAGCACAGAAACTGTTACAACAGCATTTTGACCAATCCCGGTCCTTACTGGTTTACCTCACCTGGTTCCTTACAGAAGTTACCCGCTATGCAGAAACCGATGCCCATCAACGGGCATCCAAACACCTCCCCTCAGCAGATGATCTGAATGTAAATACCAAACTGGCTGGTAATGAAATCCTGTGGAAAATGCTGGAAGACAATGAACTGAAAAGCCAGTTTGCAAAAGATAAACCCGAGTTGATGACGAACCGGGACCTCATACGCAGAACCTACCTAACCCTCGCCGAAACCCCTGAATACAAAACTTATATTTCAAAAGGTGCCCGGGAAAAACAGGAAGAGAAAAAGATCCTGGAATTTATCCTGAATGACCTGATGCTGGCCAATGAAGTATTTGTTTCCCATATAGAAGAGCATTTTTCCAACTGGGATGATGATGGGGATATGGTGGTTCAGTTGCTCAGCGGCTATCTGCAGAAACCGGGATCATTGCATTTCAGTCAAATGCTTAGTACGGATAAGGACCATTTTGCCAGTAACCTGTTAAAAACCGTTCAGGATAAAAATGAGCATCTGCAATCCCTGATCATCCCGAAACTGAAAAACTGGGACCCGGAACGGATTGCGCAGCTGGATATGATCATGATGAAAATGGGGGTGGCGGAGTTTCTGTATTTTGAAACGATACCCCCCAAAGTAACGATCAATGAATATATTGACCTGGCCAAGGATTACAGCACCCAGCAAAGTGGTCAGTTTGTGAATGGCATCCTGGACAATATCCATAAAGAACTGGTGCAACAGGGGAAAATGGAAAAAGTGGACTATAAAAAACCCTGATTCCTGTCCACCCATTTTATCTACCTTTGCCAACCTTCATTTAACTTAAACCGATTAAGCAAACATGAAAAATACAGCCCTGATTATCCTGGCCACTCTTTCCATTTCCGCCTGCAAGGAAATGGATAAGAAAGTAGCCCCTGTTGAACAAATGACCAAGGACGAGATTCAAAAAGCGGTGACGGATACGACAAACTTCACTACGATTACCTGGCTCGATTCAACTACCCAGTCGCTGGGTAAGCTTAAAAAGAGCAAGGAAATAGAAATCACCTGGCGTTTTAAGAATACCGGGGATAAAAACCTGATCATTGAAAATGTAACAGCTGAGTGTGGTTGCACTATCCCTGAAAAGCCGGAACAACCTTTTGCACCCGGACAGGAAGGAGTGATCAAAGCAAAGTATAATGGAAGCGGGAGCGGCATGATCACCAAAAAGGTACATGTGCTGGCCAATACAAAACATATAAAAGATCATACCCTGACTTTTTCAGGGGAAGTAAGTGAAAATTAATAAACATACAAGCATGTACAGCAAAATCAATTCTTATCTCAGTATCGCCGTTGTGGCTTTCTTATTCGCAGGTTGTGTACCTCCCGGTGCAGACGGAAAAGGCGGATCAGGCGGCGCAGGTGGCGGAGGCTTCCAGTTTATCTTCCTCGGTCTGATGATCGTAGTATTCTGGTTGTTCTTCATCCGTCCGCAAGCCAAACGTGCCAAGAATCAGAAGAACTTCATCGAGAACCTCCAGAAAGGCGACAAGATTGTTACTATTG
Source organism: uncultured Chitinophaga sp. (assembly GCA_964561675.1). Taxonomy (GTDB): domain Bacteria; phylum Bacteroidota; class Bacteroidia; order Chitinophagales; family Chitinophagaceae; genus JJ008. The sequence goes on along the minus strand of CAZLRY010000146.1, from coordinate 1,016 downwards.
CCGGTATTCATGGCACCATCAATAAAGTAAATGATGATGGTACTACCCTGAATATCGAAACCAGCCCCGGCAGCTATATCAAGATTGAAAAATCGGCGATCAGTCTCGACTGGACCACGGCGTTGAATAAGCCCGCTGTGGAAGCGAAGAAGTAATTTCTTAGAAAAATTAACCGGAGCCCGGAGGATTACTGTTCTCCGGGCTTTTTTTAGCGAGAAGCGAGAAAAGCTAGAAGCAAGAAGCTAGAAGCAAGAAGGGCCTCCTGAGGAGTGTTACCAAATCTTAAGGTATTTACATCTTTAGGATTCCTTCTAGCTTCTAGCCTCTCGCTTCTAGCTTGTATTCATTATCTTTCCCTAAAATTATTCCTCATGTATCGCGTTGGTCTTACCGGCGGCATTGGCAGTGGCAAATCAACAGTGGCCAGGATACTGGAAACACTGGGGATCCCGGTGTATTATGCAGATGATGCGGCTAAACAGATCATGAATACCGACCTTGGATTAAGGAAAGAAATACAAGCACATTTTGGAGTTGCAGCATATGCCGACGGTCAGCTGGACCGGAAATACCTGGCTGGTATTGTATTTAATGATCCGGAAAAATTATCCCTGCTCAACAGCCTGATCCACCCCGTCACTATCCGTCATTCGGAACAATGGTTTCGCCGACAATCTGCCCCATACGCCGTCAGAGAAGCCGCCCTCCTCTTCGAAAGTGGCGCCAGTGAAAACCTCGACTTTATCATTGGAGTATATGCCCCCAAACAAATTCGTTTGCAACGCGTGATTAACCGGGACGGACTTTCCGCAGATGAAATCCAAAAAAGAATGAGCCGGCAGATTAATGAAGAAATGAAGATGAAACTCTGCGATGCCGTGATCCGGAATGATGAACAGGAGTTGGTGATCCCGCAGGTGATGGAGATACATCAGCTTTTATTGGAAAAATCGGGAGAAGGCAAAAGTCAAAAGTAAAAAGTAAAAAAGTAAAAAATACGAAAGCAGAAAAATCAT
>CAZLRY010000145.1:0-7721 GCA_964561675.1 uncultured Chitinophaga sp. | reverse complement strand
CGTAAAGGAAATGAATATTGCTGGGCGGAGAATGTACTGGAGGATGGGGTGTGGCGTACCAAGTCCTATCCTTGCTTTGCGGGTCCGATGTTTGTTCCGGTTAAAAACTGATTCCTGATGCCAAAAAGTAAATTATTAATTTATTCAGTGCTGATGCTGCTCCTGGGAGGAACCTGTTTTTCCTGTAAGGAGAAGGAAGTGCCGTTTTCCAATAATGTATGTGCCACTAATCCCGCCTTTATCGGACAGTTGGGATTTGACCCGCGGTATGCTTATTTCAGTACCTCTGAAATAAGGGTAATGGGACTTGTCTTACTGCAGACAGCTCCGGGAGGTAACCCGGGTACCGCTGTTGTGAAATCACATCAGCATCCTACCTGGACAAAAGCAGGATGGCTGGCGCCGATTCAGCTGGATCGTCAGGGAAATATTTATACCGCGCCTGCCCCTTTTATTAATGTTCTCCATAATCCGGCAAAAGGACAGAATACCATCTGGAAAGTGGATGCCGTTACCGGGATCATGGACAAGTTCCTGGAGCTTCCTTTACGGGATTCACTTTCGGAAGACAATCCGTTCGGGATTATCGGGATGGTTCTGTTGTGCGAAACAGGAACATTGTTTGTGTCCACCCTCGCCGGGAGTGACCGTTACCATGAGCGTGGGGCTATTTATGCCATCGATCTGGCTACGGGTAAGATCATCGACCAGATTACGGGTACCGATGCAATGGGCATGGGTATTTCGTATATCACCGGTTTACGCAAACTGTATTTTGGTACAGGGCGCAGCAGTGATATTTATGCGGTAACCCTGGATAGCAAGGGTCGATTTTCCGGGTCTCCGGAAAAGGAACTGAGCATTGCCGGACTGGGCCCTGGTGGTGACGATAAAGTCAGACGTATCCGTACCGATAACCTCGGCAATCTGATTATCATGGGTATGGAGTTTAATTATAATTTGATCCCCCAGCGGGAGAAAAGGGAAACCACCTATAAATTTCTCTTCGATGCCTCATCCGGTTCCTGGGTCAGGCAGTAAAATATATTTACTAACGATCGTTTGAATACATTTTTTAATTTAAAATGTATGATTTGTCATGGTTTTTAAGATTTAATCTATTTTTACACTTATCTGATAGTAAGTGCATACTCTTTAAAATCAAGTCTTCTACTTATGACAAAAACCAAACTATTGCTTACCATTCTGGTAATGTTATGTCTTTTCAATACAGTTAAGGCACAGGTTTCGGGTATCGTTTTCCGAGATTATAATGGTAATGGTACCCGTCAGAACGGGGCCGGTTATACAGAGCCATTAGCACAAGGCGTGGTGGTTTCTGCTTATAATGCTGCTGAAATACTTCTGGCCACCACCACCACCAATAGTAGCGGTGCGTATGCATTTACCGCGCTACAGATTCCTTCAGGAACTGCCATCAGGCTGGAGTTTACACTGCCTTCATCCGGATCCTGTTCCGTTAATTCAGCCTTTGATTTTGCATCAGGAGCCGGTGCCACACATGGTACAGCGGTTCGTTTTCTGTCGGCCGGAGCCGGAGCAGTCAATATCAACTTTGCGATCAATGATCCGAATGATTACCTCGCAACCGCAGCACCCTTTACCGGTGCTTTTCTTTTTACCAACCGCTATCACTCAGGGAATGCCACCGGTGCCGGTACATCAGCAGCCGGAGGTGTTTTTTATAAAATGAGTTATACCTCCAAAGGGCAGACTACTTTACCTGCTTCCGGTTTACTGGCCACCAATGCGCAGATCGGTACCTGTTATGGTATTGCGTATAGTAAACAGGCCGACCGCGTTTTCACTTCTGCTTTCATGAAAAGACATAATGGCTTTGGTCCGGCAAACGGCACATTTAATAATGCCCCCGGATCTATTTACATAATTAATCCTAATCTTACTGGGGGTACTGGCGCCTCTTCCTATTTCACCAGTCTTGACCAACTGGGCTTTTCCACTCATAATTCAACAGGTTCACCGGCTTACGGGGCAGGTACTTCGTATACACTGACGGGTACCGGTTACGGGGCTTCTGTTTCTTACCCGGCCAACGGACTGGGTGTGATCGGAACAAATGTCAACAGGGGCTTACCCAATGACAGTACCACCCGCAGCAATGACCCGGCTGCTTTCGGACAGATCGGGAAGGTCAGCCTGGGTGACATGGAGATCAGTGATGATGGTCAGTTTCTTTTTGTGACGAACTTTTATGACCGTAAAATCTACCAGCTGCAACTGAATAATGTAAAAAGTCCAACCTCCGCTACGGTAGTGAACAGTTGGGATCTTCCCAATCCTCCGCTTCGTTCCACTTCCGGAATTCCTTCTGCGGCGGCTACTTATACAGGTGCCAATAATGGAACTAATTTTTATGATGGAGCGAGGGGACTTCAGCGTCCGTTTGCACTTAAATATTCCAGAGGAAAACTCTATATCGGATCGGTGACAACCGGTGAAGGTTCCGGAGCCGTATCCACGCAGGACAACAATACCGGTAATCCCGAGTATACTGATTTATGGGCCTATGTGTGGGAGCTGAATCCCGCCACAGGTACGTTTACGTCCACCCCTGTATTGCAGTTTCCGCTCAACTTCAACAGGGGTACTAATGGCGATGGTCTTTCTGAAACCTGGAGGCCCTGGACCAATACTTTACCCAGTCCATGGACAGGAACAGCCCCGGGTTTCTCGCAGTATCAGCAACCCATGTTCAGCGATATCGAGTTTGATAGCGACGGTACCATGGTCCTCGGATTCCGGGACCGTTTCGGCGATCAGTCGGGTTATGATCAAAGTGGTTTAAATGGAGCGGTTCGTTTTGCCGGTCAGGCGATGGGTGATATGTACCGGGCGTATTATAACAGGACCAGTTGTGTTTTTGAACTGGAACAAAATGCAAAAGAAGGTCCGTCCAGTGCCAAAGTGGCCACAGCCGGTATCAATAACGGAGATGGCCCCAGCAACTATACCACTAACAACGGTGAGTTTTATTACCGCGATGAAGTATACAATGGGAACACCAGCTCCCTGGTGGGTAATTTTCACCTCAACACAGTCAGCGGAGCACTCGCCCTGATCAAGGGCACAGACAGTGTCGTTGTTACTACCATGGATCCGCAACGGGCCTGGTCTTCCGGTGTCAGCTGGTTTGGCAGTACCGGGGGTGATAATGGAAGAGATTATGAAATGTTTGCCGGGGCTGGCGCAGGTACCTTTCCCGCACCGGCGGTTGGTGCCGTGGGTAAGGCAAATGGTCTTGGAGATATTGAATTGCTGAATGCGTTGGCTCCAACGGAGCTGGGGAACCGCCTATGGAATGATGCGAATGGTGATGGCATTCAGAATGCCGGCGAAAGCGGACTGGCGAATATAACCCTTGAGTTGTATGCCAATGGCGTGGATAATATTCCCGGAACACTGGACGATGTGTTATTGGGGAGTACAACTACAAATGGCTCTGGAGAATGGTATTTTAATACCGGGAATGTAACCGATGGTGATCCGGGAACGGCAGGTAATCAGGCTGGTCCACAACCAGGCATTGCTTATAACATACAAGTAGGTAGTACAGACTGGTCGGCAGGGGCAGGAACCGGTGATCTAAGTGGCTACCGGCTATCAAAAACGGATAAACTATGTGCCGGAGCCGCTGATCTGAGTGACAATGATGCGGCAATGAGTAGTAATAATGTTCCCATGATTTCGCTGACTATTGCATCAGCAGGTCAGAATACCCATGATCTTGATTTTGGATTTACCCAACTCACCTGGATAGGGGATAAGGTGTGGAGGGATGATGACCAGGATGGTTCCCAGGATTCCGGGGAGCCCGGCATAGCTGGTATAACCATCACCCTGTATGCCAGTGATGGTACCACCGTATTGGGTACCACGCAAACGGATGCCTATGGAGCATACTTCTTCGATAACCTGGCGGCCGGTACATATATTATTGGCATAAGCCTGCCAGTGAATTATCAGTTTACGGGAAGTACGGGCACCGATGAAGCCGATGCACAAAACAGTGATGTCAGCAGCAGTACGGGAAAAACAACAGGCGTAATTCTGTCAGCAGGAGAAAAACAACAAAATATTGATGCGGGTCTGATTTATACCTCTTCATTAACGAACAGTATAGGGGATCGTATCTGGCTGGATAGTGATGGTGATGGTACACAGAATGGTACGGAACCCGGATTAAGCGGTATTACAGTTACCTTATATGCAGCCGATGGAGTTACAGTAGTGGCTTCCACTGTTTCCGATGCAAATGGTAACTATAGCTTTACTGGTCTTCCGGCCAGTACCAACTACATTGTGGGTATTACCTACCCGGCAGGTATGATTCTTTCTTCGAGTTCAGGATCCACCTCAGGAAATACAACTGTCAACAACGACTTAAGTCCCGTTACCGGAAAATCCGGATTGATTAATACGGGAGCTGCCGGCAACGTGGTTACCGGGGTAGATGCCGGGCTGGTGACTCCAGCCGCTGCGGCTGTCAGTATTGGCGACTTCGTATGGCTGGATCTGGCCGCCGGTACCACGGGGGTACAGGAAAGCGGGGAGCCAGGTGTACCGGGAATTACGGTTAATCTTTACCGTGATGCAAACGGTGACGGAGTTATCAATGGGGCAGAAGCCACTACACCTTTCAGCACTACCGTAACGGATGTATTCGGCCGGTATATTTTCAATAATCTGACCGCTGCTGTCAGTACCGGTACCCGCTATCAACTGGAGTTTGTACTGCCAGGCGGATTTACTTTCACGCCCGCCCTTCAGGGAAGTGATGCTTCACTGGACAGTGATCCGGCTACCGGCACTGGTCGCACAGGTGTTTATACCCTTCTCCCGGGTCAGCGAAACCTATCCATTGATGCCGGGCTGATTCAAAACAGTCCTGCAGGCTCCGCGCAGGTTGGCGATAAAGTATGGTTTGATGCAGACGGGGATGGCAGCCAGGATGCCGGTGAAACCGGTCTGGCCGGAGTAACCGTAACGTTATATAATAATGCAGGTACTGCCATTGCAGTTACCACATCAGATAACAATGGTAATTACCGGTTTGTAAATCTTGCTGCCGGTGATTACAGTATCGGATTTACTAATCTGCCGACTGGGTATAGTTTTACAGCTATATGGACTTCCAATGATGCAAATGCGTTGAACAGTGATGTTAATCCGGGTACCGGACGTACCGGGCTCTTCACGTTGAGTGCCGGTGAAACGGAAACGGACCTGGATGCCGGATTATATACTGGTAATGCAGCGGGGCTGGGCACCATCGGTAGCAAAGTATGGTATGATCTGGCCGGTGGAACCAGTGGGGTCCAGGAAGCTGGTGAACTGGGTGTGGCAGGTATAACGGTGAGCCTGCTGGATGCCGGACTGGATGGAGTGCAGGGCAACGGGGATGATGGATTGACCAGGACTACCATGACCAATTCTTTGGGTGAATATATTTTTACCGATCTGCCGGGTGGAAATTATATCGTTCAATACAGTACGTTGCCCGCAGGGTATAGTGCGGCTACGCAGAATGCCGGAACTAATGATGCACTGGACAGCGATGGTGCGGCTATTGGAACAGCCGGTGCGCCGGCCGGGGCATCCAGAACGGCCCTCTATAACCTGGCAGCCGGGGAAGATAATATGACCATTGATCTCGGACTGGTACCACCAGCCAATACGAACTCCATGGGGAATTTTGTTTGGTTTGATACCAATAACGATGGATTACAGGCCGGAGAACAAGGTGTGGCCGGCGTACTGGTTACTTTATATAACAGTGGAGGTTCGGCGATCGCCACCACCACCACCAATGCAGCCGGTGAATACCTGTTTGCCGGATTAGCAGATGGAACATATAGTGTTGGATTCGCCAACCTTCCGGCTGGCTTTGACTTTAGCCTGCCTTCTGCCATCAATGATGCAACCGGCAGCGATGCAAACCGGGCTACCGGAAGAACGACAACGGTTATTCTGAATGCAGGTAACCGGAATGATCGTACACTTGATGCAGGCCTGGTCAGCAACCGGGCAGTGATTGGAAATTTTGTATGGCTGGATACGGATGGCGATGGAGTTCAGGATAATGATGGTTCAGAACCAGGTGTGGCCGGTGTTACTGTAACTGTGTTCCGCCCCGGGTTTGGTCCGGATGGTATTGCCGGTAATGCAGACGATGCGCTGCCCGTAGCCAGTATGATAACGGATCAGAACGGGCAATACCTGTTCAGCAACCTGTTGCCCGGAGATTATCAGCTTTTATTCAGTACCCTCCCTGCAGGTCTTGTTTTTACCACTGCTGATGCCGGAGGTGATGATGCACTTGATAGTGACGCGGCTACAGCTACAGGACTGACTCCAGTCATATCGTTGTCAGCAGGTACTGTAAACCTGACCACCGATGCAGGTTTATTTAAACCAAGGGCTGTGATTGGTAACTATGTATGGGCCGATGCAAATAATGACGGAATACAGGATCCGGGTGAACGCGGATTTGCAGGTGTACTGATCACCTTATTGAACAGTCTTGGAAATCCGGTGGCATCAGCCGTAACGGATGCTCAGGGCGGATACCAGTTCCCCAATGTGGCACCAGGTACTTATAGTCTCAGTTTTAGCAATCTTCCGTCGGGAGTTACATTTACCACCCCGAATGCGGGTGGGGATGACAACGCCGACAGTGATGTAAGTGGTGTATCAATCACAGGTATTGTAGTCAATACCACCACTACTAATCTCACCTTTGATGCAGGATTACTTAATGCGATTACTTTGCCGGTATACATTCAGCAGTTTACCGCCGTACCTGCTGGTATAAAAGTGCTGCTGAACTGGATCGTGTCAGTTGAACAAAATGTAGACAGGTATGAAGTTGAATATAGCCAGGATGGCTTCAGTTGGACATCAATCGGTAGTGTGCAGGCAATTGGAAGTACCTCTTACTCATTTCAGCACCTGCAACCACGAACCGGTATTAATTTTTACCGGATCAGGAGCATTGATGCAGATGCCAGCTTTAAATACAGTATCATACGCCGGGTAAGTTTTGTCAAGGGTGGATCAGTGATGGTATATCCCAACCCGGTTGAAAACGGGCTGCTTTACATCAGTCTTTCAGAGAAATTTGCTGGAAAGCCCGTGACCTTAGGTATATATAGTATGAACGGACAGCTGGTAAAACAGCAATATGCTCCCCAGGCCGGTCAAACTGAACAGATCAATCTCACCGGTTTAAGCAAAGGGCAGTACCTGCTTAGAATTTCAGGGGCTAACCCGGGAAATACAGAAACCCGGATGATTGAACTGATTAAATAGAAGAAGAATAGTTAATTGAAAGGCGGTACCAGCAGTACCGCCTTTTTTTATGGATCATTATCAATTACTGGGAGCCGGCTTCCTGGCCGGTGTTACTGGTATTGATTGGTGTCTGTAGGGCAAAACAGAGCCGTGTCAGAACAGGAATGCGAACGTATATTTTCAAAAAGATCTGGTATTTTTCCGGCTCATTTTTCAAAAGGGAAGATATTGACGACTAAATTCTGTTTAATGGTCAATATTTTTTTCTTTCCAATATTTGTATAAAGTGTTTAATATTAATAAGATGCATTTTTGATTAGTAATATTACTACAGTAAATACGGTATTTTTTACGAAAAAATGCGTGAAATACTTGCAAGTAAAAAAACT
>CAZLRY010000144.1:0-7764 GCA_964561675.1 uncultured Chitinophaga sp. | reverse complement strand
AATGAGTAATGAGTAATCAGTAATGAGTAGCTGGCAGAACTGAACTTAATGTCCGGGCATCCTGCTTTGGGGAAAGTACCAATACAATAATGATTTTTCCCCCCTTACTCATTACTGATTACTCATTACTCATCCTTTCTTAGAAGAACCTACCCTCACCCCTTATCTTCCGATACGGCGCATTGAAAAACTCATCCACCTTCACATTGAACTCTTCCGCATACACCACCGGTGTGCTGTGTCCGGAGGCGGGGAGTATCCAGAGATAGGCATTAGGGATATGCTGGTAGATTTCGAGGGTATGACTTTCTTTGATCACATCATGGTCGCCGCCGATGACGAGGGTGGGACAAAGGATTTTGCTGAGATCGGAGGCGGGGATATTGGGTTGCTCGCAGAGCAGGCGCAGGAGTTTAAAGCCCGCGTTCTCCATCAGACTGCGGTTAGTCTTTGCTTTCATTTCATTGTAAGAAGGACGAACGAGGTCCCATACTTCCTGGAATACAGCCGTACTGTCAGCACGCAGGTTGGCTCCGGTAATAGCAAGTTTCTTCACTTTTTCCGGATGCCGCATGGAAAGGAGTAATCCATTGATACCGCCATCACTCCAGCCTACCACATACGCTGAATCCACTTTCATAGAATCGAGCAGGGCGGCATAATCATCGGCCATCATTTCATAAGTAAGCGAATCATTCTTCAGGTCATAGGATTTGCCCTGGGCCCTGCTGTCGGCAATGATCACTTTATACTTCTTGCTGAAATAAGGAATCTGTTTGATAAAACTAGTGATGGAACCACCATTGCCATGGATGAATAATAACGGTTGTCCGGTACCATAAGTCTCCGCATACATTTTAAACCCGCGGATATTATAGTACTTACCGGCGGTTTTATCCTTTCCGTATTTCACCGCAGGATCACTCAGGAGTTTTTCATATTCCTTCATGATCTTCTCCATATCGTCCTGGGCAGAAAGATGGAGCACGAGGAATAAGACCGGGACTAAAACCAACAGTATTTTACGCATATACATGATTTACCCTTTAAGGTAATCCCTTTTCAACTTTTTAACCTGTTAACTTTTAACCCGATAACCTACACTTCAAACACTTCCATAAACACCAGCTTCTCTCCGACCGAATTCGGAATCTTGCCCTGGATATTGGGGGCGATCAGCAGCGGGTCGGTCGGATGTAACTCATATTCACGGACTACAGCACGATAAGGCTGGTTCGGTGCAATACCAGTGGTCCGGATGGTTTCATTGAAATTAATGGTGCCGTTGCTTACCTGGCGGGGATCGAGATCAAAATCACGGCTCACTACTACTGATTGCTCACCGGGTACATCCACACCAATATAGGCATCGCCTGATTTGGGAACCAGGGCTTTCTCGATGGTGATATTGATCCGCACACGACCACCGGATTTAAAGGCGGCTGGTCCTTCCATTTTCACCGTTATGCCACCCGCTACCGGTTCAAAGCTGATCAATCGCAGTGGCACCTGCTGGATCCAGTCGGCCTGCACGGCTCCGCTCAGGCAACAATCCAATCCGTTTTCCCTTAAGGAGTTTTTCTGGAAACGGGCAAGTGATAAACGGACAAAAGGGAAATAAGCAGTACCGGCATCCACCCGGATATCCGCATAATACAGTTGCTTATCCTTATCGAAAAAGACTTTATAAGCCGCTACCTGTACAAGGACATCTTCTTCGGCCAGTTTCACTGTATCATAGATCACATCGGTGCCCACAAAATTATTCTTCCGCGGATAATTGCTGTAGCCATTGGGGAAAGGGGCTGTTTCAAATACAGGATCCAATCCCCATACGGTACAGTATTTTTTATACTCGGGGTGACGTTCAGGCTCCAGTCCATCCGGCGGCAGGATCACCGCAATGCGTTCATCATCGCCGCTGCTGTACCAGGGACGACGCATGTATACCCGTATAGTACCGTTGCGTACATTCACTTTGTTGCGTTCACGGCCGGGTGATTTGGACCACGCAAAACCGGGTACCACGTACTCCAGTACCGGAACCGAAGGACGGGCTGTATTAAGAATATCCAGTTCCAGTATATCGCCATCACGACCCAGGGGCAGTGGCTCAGCTTTTAACCGGCCTGTATCAATGATCCCCGTAAAGTATTCACGGAAACGGGTAGTCGCAGATGGCAGGTAACTGACCCGGCGGTACTTGGTATCTGCAAAGTGATGCGTTACCGGCGGCAGCCAGTCCGCTTTGGCATTTACCGTCTTTTCTGTCTTCAACAGTTCCAGCATATTATCATTGTAGATAACCGGGATGGTTTCCACATGGGTCTGGAAGGGCTGCTGTATAGGTTCCGGCCTGGAGAGATCATCGATCCATTCGGTCCAGCTGGCACTCAGGTCCAGTTTTTCGGTACTGGCTCCATGTACTTTTATGACGGAGAAAATAGTGGCCGTACCATCATTGAATTCGCGTTCCACCCTAGTGAAGGCCTTGGTCATTACCGGTTTTTCCAGCGGTTGTTGTACTGCGTGCACGAGCCGGATCTTCCGCCAGGGACTGAACATCCAGTGCTGGCCCTGGCTGGCGGTTTCTTTTACTTTAATACCATTGGCACCGGCCTGTAAGCGCGGCATCAAGGCGGAATAACGTTCGAGCGCTTCCGGTGCCCAGAAACTGGCATAACTGATCTCCACGCTCGCCGCTTTGGCTAACGGTATGGTAAAGACCCTGTCTTTCCAGAATGGTTCCCCGGTTCCTTCCACCAGTTTGATTTTAACGGAACGCGGATTACGCCACTGATCATTGCTGAATTTTTTTCCGACGCCTCCGTCTGTTACTTCCTCATCAAAATGAAAACTGAATTTACGGGTCTGTCCTTTTTTCCAGGGCGTTTCAAATGTTGTATTGGAGCGCATGGTAAAGACCACGCCTGCGGCCATGGGATCGGCGAGATAATCGATATCCACCTGGCCGGTCTCCACGGGGATCTGTACGGCTTTTGTCTTACCATCGTCTTTATATTCTTTATCCCGGCTGGTAATAAACTTATAGGCTTCGAGGGCTTTTGCCGGATCAGTCATGGCTTCATCAAACATGCCATGTATTTCCGCCAGTTGCTGGGAGCCACGGGGCGCTGTGAGAAAACGCACGGCTTCATGGTGGAATTTAAGCGTGCCTTTCGCAGTACCATCCACCACCACGGTGGTTACATTTTTATCTTCATAGTTCCGGGTATCGATGCCTTCATTACTCCGGATCACCATATGCTGCAGGGATTCTCCATCCCGGTCGCGGATCATTTTTTTATCACCACCGGTTATTTCATCACCTTGTAATAAGACAGGTGAACTGAGCGGTTCAAAGCGACGGTATTCAATATTGGTGCGGATACACTGGGCATTGTTCTCCGGCATACTGTCATGCGGTACACCATTCCCGGCAATATCCACCGTGCGGACTTTGATCCGGTATTTTTTACCGAAACGTAAACGCGGCAACGATTTCGGGGCGGGTTTGATGTCGACCTGCAGACGGAAAGGAGTTTCCTTATCCAGCTGGTACTTTTTCTTCTCGTCATCGTCTGAACTTACTTCAGGGCCTGAATTATTGATGCCTTTACCAACACGCGGAACAGAGAGACTCCATCCTTCCCAGCGGGCCATTACTTCATTCAGTTTTTTCTCATCGCCGTCTTCATCATCTTCTGTCAGGGCTAACTGGATACAGCCCTCATCGATCTCTTCAGCAGCATCGAGGGGAATGGGTATCGCCGGCAGGTTGACCGGGGCAAACGCATAATTCATTTTGCGTTTGTGCAGGGAGTACCAGTTATCGGGTTTGTCTTCGTAGGCAATATCGAGGCGGTAGCCGAACACTAAATCATCCGCATAAAGGAATTCGGTCGGCACCGGTATCAGTTCGCGCTGGGCAAATGTGGTATTGAAGACCTGCATCCTTGCGACCGGGATCTGTTTTTTCACCATACCGGTCCTGGGTTTTGGTGCGGCCGGTTTTGCCGGATCAACCGGTGCAGCAGGTGGTGTTGTTTGTGTTTTAGTCGCCACGGTATTCAGCAAAGCTTGATTATTGAGAATAGCGGTAGCGGCAAAAGTGACTTTGGTGAGATCCACACTACGGACAAATTTCTGTAAAATGGTTTCGGCGAGACCGTTCTTCAGGATACCAATCCCCGCACTGCGCAGGGAAGGCAGTCCTTCTTCCGGATCATCATCATCTTCATCGTCATCCGCTGGGGCCGCAGTGAGGTTGCTGATCTTACCCGCATTGAAGAGCATGATATTTTTATTCCTGGTGAATTTATTGACCGGACGTATATAGTTACTGCGTTCCACCAGCTTTTTACCAAAATTCAGATTCACTGTATCCACATGACTGGAGAGTTTCATCGCAGCGCCATCCGTATCGATCTGTACCACTTCAAAACCAGGGGTGCCGATGGTCAGGTATCCTTTATCAATATAGCTGCCAGCTTTGGGCGCCGCATAAAAACCTTTCCCGGTAAATAAAAAGGCGGTGGCCGGACTGGATAAAGTGGCTTCTGTTTCCAATCCAAGATTGGCGGGCAATACCCTTACGGTACCGGAGGCCGTGGGTGGTGCGGCGCCCAGTTCAAAATCGATCACCAGGCCAAGCTTCCGCATGATCACCGGGTATGACGTCAGGATTGATAACATATCGTGGTACTCAAACTCCGGTTTGGCAATGGGTTTTATTTCGCGGAGTTTATTGGCATCGGCTTTCAGGTGAAAATTATGAAACTGTCCGAAGTCGGTTTTGGGACTGGCCGCGGCATTGAAGCCGATTGTCTTTTTGGTACGCAGGGTATCTTTGGCGGATTTCGCGGCCACATTTCCTTTGATGACAAAATCATTCAGCACAGCTGTTTTGGCAGCGCCGGTAAGCGGTTTGGTGTTTTTCACCTGTACGGAAGAGACTTCATTCAGTTTGGTAAACTGTTTGGTGAAGAATGCGGCGGTGGGCAATTCATCGGTTTTCAGGTTACCTACTTCTTTATAGGTATCCAGAATAAAATTATGGATATGCAGGGCCGGATAGGATTTGATGATATATTTTGAAATATCCGGCAAGGCAAATGTCTTTACCTGTATATCCCCATGAAACAGCTGTTTGTATAATTCCGGATTCCATTTTGCCGCTACGGGTTCGGCCGCCACGGGTTTATTGCTGTCCCACTGAATAAAGAAGTCGGCTTCATCCAGTTTTTCCATCCATTTAATGATATCCGGGAATTCGGACAGTTTGGTCCGCTGCCCGGCATCCAGTTGTATGCTGATAAAACAGGAAAGCATCCATTTATTGCGGGTATGATCTTTCCAGGGGGAAGTGGTGAAGATGAATTTCTGGGCCATGGAGAGAGGTTGATAAGTTAATAAATTGATTGGGTTTAGTTAATCACCCTTCGGCACGCCTGCCTGTCCGGTAGGCAGGCTCAGGGTGACAACGGCAGTCCGTGTCATGGTGAGCGTGTCGAACCATGACTAAGCAGCGAACGTATCACAGTACTGCAGCCATTCGTTTTCGCTGATGAGCATACCGAAAGTGGGGTCGGCACCGGCACCGGCGAATTCGCGTTGCACTTTCAGTTTAACGGTTTTGGAGAAGAACAGGATCTCGATCTTCACTTTCAATGTGGCTTCTCCCCAAACACGACTGACCTTGGTTTCGCCATTGGCAGCAGGTTTCATTTCCGCACTCAGCGTTAACAGGAACTCTACCGATACGGTGATCAGACTGAGTACAGACAAGGCGCCGTTTACCCGTACATAGCCGGATAACTGGATCTTCTTGCCATTTTCCTCTATTTCCATTTTGAAATAGATACCGCCCATGATACTTACCGCACCGCTGGCCACTCCTAAGTTGAGGGAAACCGCTGCTCCGAACTCCAGCGCGGCTTCCACCGCTTTGAGCCCTTTCATATCAAACTCAATGGCGAAGAATCCACCGCCACCCAATGCGGAAACCGTCAGGGTGAAGGGCTGTTGTTTTTCACAGAAGTTGAAGCGCAGCGAAAGCGGACTGCCATCAAAGGGCAGACGGATGGCTGCACCGAGGGTGATATTCCTGAGGGTAAACATCCCCAGTTGTACATCAGGCAATCCAAGCGTATATCCCGTTGTTACACCCGAAGGTGTTACATCCAGGAAAGGCGGGTCACTGAATCCATCAGCCGGAATGAAACGCTGCAGGTCATTGATAAAGGAAAGGGCCCCGAGAAACTTAATGGGATCCTTCTCGAGATCAATGGAGAAATCGAGTTTGGCCGAGGAGTTGACTTTAAAGCCTACCCGTTTAAACTGAACAGCCGCAATATCCATCAGGATAATATCAAAGGCCCCGATATGTGAATCGAGTTCGAAGAGCATGCCCTTGGAACTGTCTTTGAACCGTTGCACTTTTGCTTCGATCACCACATTACCGGCGGCCGCATTCTTGGGCTTGAATTTACCTACCCCGAAATCATAGGTCTTCAGGGTGGCGGCGTTCCAGCTGTACTCGGTAACATAGGCTTTATCCGTCTTATAATTTTTCAAGGCCGGTAAAGCGGTCTTCAGACTGGGACCACTCATGTTGGTACTTACCTTATCGGCTACATTAATAATATCACCGAGTCCGATCGTACCAAAGAGTTTGGCGCCGTCATCAAAGAAACTCTTGGGATCGAAGCGGTTGTTCATGATATCATCCAGCTTACCTCCCACGGCCCCGAAGGTCTTGGATAAACCGCTGACGGAGAAGTCGGGCATCATTCCGCCCTTGAGTTTGCTCTTGCTGCCACCAAAAGCCACTGCGGATTCGGCTACCAGTTTAGCAAACACCGCTCCTTTGTTCTTCCGCTGATTCGCGGGTTTATTGGATTCATCATCCACCAGGGTCACACTGACGGCTTTTCGTTCGCCGGTGATATTTTCCAGTGCTTCAATATAGATATCGATTTGTTTGCAGGATGGACTAAAGCCCGGCTTTTCATTGCTGTTCAGCAGGGCGGTAAAATCGATCCGCTGAACTTCCACTGTAGTATCACCGGGCTGACTGCTCCGGGCCAGGGACATTTTTTGTCCGCGAAAGGAGATATCGCGTCCTGTCACTGAATTATTATAACAGCTGATCACTTTGTTGACCTGGTTACTGTTGATCTCATTGCTGCCCGGTTTGATCGTGATATCCGTGGTCAGGAAGACAACAGGCATGTGGAAGTCGGTCTCATTACCATCGAGGTCATAGCCCACAAGTTTAAAGGGGAATTCCTTGCCCCCCACTGCCGGTATAAACTGCTGATCGGCCTGGGCGCCGAGGCCATTGCAGAAGCCTTTGGGCGGATCAATGGTGGGGGTGGCGGTGGTAATGAATTTGATCGTGGAGAAGTTGAATGAACGGAAGGCCCCGGTCTTTGGGTCATAGGGATCATATTTCTTTTCTTCTTCCGTGATCACGATGAAGTAACGTTGCCGGTTAACCGCATATCCGCCCTGTGGTTTCCGTTCGGTAATCCGGACTAAAGAGGCTTCGTGGCCAAAGGGAAAGATATTACCAGCGTACACCACTTCCACATAGTGGTCGCGGGCCATGGTGGCAATATGTTTCCATTTCAGCAGGTTGAGGCTGCCGATGATCCCGGCCGATTCAAGTTCCGTCCGTTTCACTTCCATCTCCGCATCAAACCAGGCACCCAGCGAACTCAGCATGAGATTATTCACCAGTACCGGTTTGGGAACAAAGCC
>CAZLRY010000143.1:0-7808 GCA_964561675.1 uncultured Chitinophaga sp. | reverse complement strand
TGGCACAGGGCCGGCTGACCGATAAATATATTAATGGCGTGCCCACGAATTCAAGAATCGGTCGGGCATTACCCAATGGCGCCATTCAGACCAAGGACCTGAGCGCGGATATGATTGAGATCATAAAGCAACTCAATCACCTGGCCCTGGAACGTGGACAAACCCTGGCACAGATGGCCATTGCCTGGCTGCTCAAAGACCACCGGGTTACTTCGGTTCTGGTGGGGGCCAGCTCTGTAGCACAGTTACAAAACAGTATTGATGCCCTGAACACAGCGGCATTTAATACAGACGAATTACAGAAAATCGAAACCATACTCTCACATTAAACAACCCATATGAAAAAACTGGTACTTACTTTATTGTTAACCGTGACTTTGTTTCAGTTGATTGCACAGAAAACAAAAACCTACCAGCTTTTTTCACCGGATAAAAAGAATAAGATCACCGTTGTTGCCGGTGTCCGCATTTCATGGTCCGTGCAGCATGGTCAGGTAACTGTACTTGACCCATCCACATTGGCTATTGAACAGACCGGATGGGCCATTATTGCCGGAGTGAGCCCTGTACTACGTGCACGCCAACAGGTGATCAATGATACATTTCAGACAATTGCCTATAAAAAAGACAGGGTCATCAATCACGGAAACGAATTGATACTGGACTGTAAAGGTGATTATAGTATTGTTTTCCGGGCGTACAATGATGGGGTGGCTTACCGCTTTGTTACGCGTTTCCCTGGCGAAACCATAGTGGCGCGCGAGGAGGCTGTATTTAATTTTCCCGGTGATCCCCTGGTGCATATTCCATTCACCAGTGATCTACGGCAGCAGGAACGATATTCCTGTTCCTTTGAAGAGTTTTATACTTCGTCTAAATTATCAGTATTGCCACCCGATTCGCTGGCTTACCTGCCATTAATGGTAAATCTGGATGACACCCTGAAAGCTGTTTTGCTGGAGGCGGATGTTCAAAATTACCCGGCCATGTTTGTGCAGAAGAATGCAATATCCCCCAACAGCCTCAACGCCGTGCATGCTCCTTACCCGGCAGCAGAAGCTACACGCGGGAAGTATGGGATCAACTATGCTGTTACCAAACGCGAAAATTTTATTGCCCGAACCGCCGGCACCCGTTCCTATCCCTGGCGGGTGATCGTGATCAGTGAGCAGGATAAGGAATTACTCGATAATGATATGGTGCAAAGGTTGTCTGCCCCATCAATGATTGCAGACCCCTCCTGGATCAAACCCGGGAAAGTAGCCTGGGACTGGTGGAACGACTGGAATCTTTCCGGCGTGGATTTTAAAGCCGGGATCAATACACCCACCTACAAATATTATATTGATTTTGCTGCAGCCAATAAGTTAGAGTATGTAGTACTGGATGAAGGCTGGAGTGATGACTGGGATTTGAATAAACTGAATGAGCGGATTGACCTGAAAGAACTACTCGCTTATGCAAAACAAAAGGAAGTAGGGCTGATCCTCTGGAGCACCTGGTATGCGTTACTTCAGGATATCGATGGTCTTTGTGCCAAATATGCGGCCATGGGTGTGAAAGGATTTAAAGTAGACTTCCTGGACCGCAATGATCAGAAAACGGTGGCCTCCTGTTATGAAATAGCGGCGATTGCTGCCAAACATCACTTGTTACTCGATTTTCATGGCATGTTTGCCCCTCAGGGACTGCAACGCACCTGGCCCAATGTGGTCAATTTTGAAGGAGTTCGGGGTATGGAATATATGAAGTGGAAGCCAGATGACCGGGTACAGGAACATGCACTCAGTATACCTTTCATACGTATGATGGCCGGTCCGATGGATTATACACCCGGCGCATTCCGGAATATGACCAAGGGCAATGCCCGACCCAGTAACAGTCTCCCGCAAGGCCTGGGTACCCGCAGCCAGCAAATGGCTATGTATATCGTATACGAAGCCCCACTCCAGATGCTGGCCGACAACCCGACTATTTATACAAAAGAGCAGGAATGCACTGATTTTATTGCTGCGGTGCCAACCAGTTTTAATGAAACAAAAGCACTCGACGCACAATTCGGGGAATACCTGGTTATGGCCCGCCGGAAGAATGATACCTGGTTTGTGGGTGGTATGACCAACTGGACAGCACGTGATATCACGCTGGACTTTTCTTTCCTGCCGGAAGGAGCGTATACGGCTGTTTTATTCCGTGACGGGATCAATGCCGACCGGGATGCGACCGATTATAAAAAAGAAATTCAGACAGTAAGCAATAGCCGTAAACTAATCATTCACCTGGCACCCGGTGGTGGTTTTGCTATGCGGCTGATAAAAAAATAACGATAATGAAGGGGTACTTAACAGCTGTTCTTATCATCCTGACTGGTTTCAATGCTTATACGCAGGGAAAACTGATAGATAAAAAAGCCACGGCTGAAACAAAGGCCCTGGCCCGCAACCTGGAAAAACTATCCCGAAAACATATTCTTTTTGGCCATCAGCATGCTACTGAATATGGGCATGGCTGGAGCGGAGATCTGGATCGGAGTGATGTGAAATCAGTAACTGGTTCACATCCGGCTGTGATCGGGGTGGATTTCAGTGGGCTTTCAGGCAGACCGCAAGTCGAAATTGAAAAAGAAAAGGATCGGTTGCGAAAAATCATTGAACAAGCGTATAACAGGGGAGGGGTGGTGACAGTTTCCTGGCATTTTATCAACCCTGTTTCCCCCGGTGGTTTCTATTGGGTGGATACTGTTTCCAAGCCTGCCGTAAAGTTTATAATACCCGGCGGCTCTTTTCATGATGGCTATAAATCCATTTTAAAAACAATTGCTGAGCTGGCTGATTCATGCAAGGGGAATGATGGAAAGCGGGTGCCCATGATCTTCCGGCCGTTTCATGAGCTGGACGGATACTGGTTCTGGTGGGGTAAAAATTACTGTACTACGGATGAATTTAAATCACTCTGGCGTTTTACCGTATCCTACCTGCGGGATACGTTACAGGTACGGAATTTTATCTATGCCTTCTCTCCTGATTGTACCTTTAACAGCGAGGCGGAATTTGCGGAACGTTACCCGGGTAATGAGTGGGTGGATATGCTGGGATTCGATGATTATGCCGACTTTGGCCGTTACGGGAAATATAATCTTGATTCAGCCTTCGCCCGGTTAAAGATCATGACCGGATTTGCAAAGAAGAATCATAAACTGGCCGCATTAACAGAAACCGGACTTGAATCCATTCCCGATACGACCTGGTGGACCGGCAAACTCATGGCTACAATACGAAGAGCGAAAATGCGGCTTTCCTATGTACTCGTATGGCGCAATGATCAGCACAGCCCCACTCACTACTATGCTCCCTATCCCGGGCAGGTATCTGTAAATGACTTCCTGTTTTTTTATAATGATCCTTATACGTTGTTTGAAAAGGACCTGAAGAAAATTTATAAGCGATGAAAAAAATTATCCTGTTAACCGGCAGCTGCCTGCTGCTGCTGGTTATTTCCGCCCAACCGGTCAGGCAATTTGGACAGTTATCTGTAAAAGGCACTCAGCTTATATCGGCTGATGGTAAACCGGTGGTTCTCCACGGCATGAGTTTTGGCTGGCATAACCTCTGGCCCCGTTTTTATAATAAAGGGGCCGTGCATGAACTGGTAAAGAAATGGAATTGCACCGTGATCCGTGCCTCGATGGGCATTGAATTAAATGACAGCGGTTATCTCAAAGCGCCGGCCCGTTCGGAACAACTTATGCGGAATGTAATTGATGCCTGCATCAAAGAGAATGTCTATGTGATCATTGACTGGCACGATCATAATCTGCACGAAAAAGAAGCCATTGAGTTTTTCAGCCGGATGGCCGCAGACTACGGAACTAATCCGCATGTGATCTACGAAATTTTTAATGAACCTGATTATGAGACCTGGCCGGAAGTAAAAAACTATTCAGAAAAAGTCATAGCGGCTATCCGGGAAAAGGATCCGGATAATATCATCCTGCTGGGAACACCCCGCTGGGACCAGGATATTCATCTGGCTGCAGCTGATCCTGTTAAAGGATACAACAACCTGATGTATACCATGCATTTTTATGCCGGTACCCATAAGCAATGGCTGCGTGATCGTACAGACGAAGCCATAAAAGCCGGTTTGCCCGTATTTGTCTCAGAGTGCGCGGGTATGGAAGCAACCGGAGATGGTCCGGTTGATCATAAAGAATGGGAGGCTTTTGTAAAATGGATGGATAGCCGCAAACTCAGCTGGATTGCCTGGTCGGTCTCAGATAAAAAAGAAACCTGTTCAGTACTATTGCCTGCTGCAAGATCCCGTGGAAAATGGAAGGGAAATGTGATAAAAGAATGGGGACAACTGGTCAGGGGTTACCTGGCTGCATACAGGTAAGCCGGTATACGTAGAACCCCCCGGATTAGGGTAAGATATTACGGTCAGCAAAACAGGTTTTTGCTATTGACCCGCAGCAACAAGTCTCCTACTTTTGTCCATTAATTCGACACTATGAAAGGAAGAATCCTGATTGTACTGATCATTGCCGTAATTGTTTTTGAATCCTGTGGCCGCGTAATGACTCCTTACCAGGCAGCCAATAATCCGCGTGGTAAAAAATGCGCCGTTATCCGTTAATGTATTAATCTCCTCCAAATACATTATTCACCGCGCCTTCCAGCATCGGGAACTTCTCGACTACAAAATTTTTGATGGTGGAGATGGCTTTCTTTGCCTGTTCGTCTGTCAGTCCGGCTTCGGCTTTCAGTTTGTCTACTAATTCCTGCATATAGAGTTTGTTTTAGGACCGCAAAATAAGAAAGGTCAGGCGAATGCCCGACCTTTTAAACTTTTAAACTCTTAAACCTTTTAAACTTTTTAAACCTCTTAAACCTCTTAAACCTTTCCTCTACGCCACTTTCAGCAGACTCAGCTTACTCTTATCAAACTTCCGCTTTGCATACTCCAGATCCAGCACAAACTGCGTTTCGTTGGAGGAGGGTAATTCATACATGGCATCTGTCAGAATACCTTCACAAATGCTGCGGAGTCCACGGGCGCCTAATTTAAATTCCATGGCTTTTTCCACCATAAAATCCAGCACATCATTTTCTATACTCAGTTCAATGCCTTCGAGTTCAAACAGTTTACTGTACTGTTTAATGAGGGCATTTTTAGGTTCTGTCAGGATAGCCCGGAGTGTGACTGCATCAAGCGGATCCAGGTGGGTGACCACGGGCAGACGACCCAGTAATTCCGGAATCAGTCCGAATGTTTTCAGGTCGGTGGCGTTTACGTAACTCAGCAGGTTTTTCTTCATATTATCCTGCAGTTCCTTATCCACGTTGAAACCAATGGTATTGGTTTGTACCCGGCGGGCAATGATTTTATCAATGCCATCAAAAGCGCCACCACAGATGAAGAGTATGTTCTGGGTATTGATTTTGATGAGTTTTTGTTCGGGGTGTTTACGCCCTCCCTGTGGTGGAACCAATACGTCCGTTCCTTCGAGGAGTTTCAGCATACCTTGCTGTACCCCTTCCCCGCTGACATCACGGGTGATGGAGGGGTTATCGCCTTTGCGGGCAATTTTGTCAATCTCGTCGATATATACAATACCTCGTTCAGCAGAAGTGACATCATAGTTGCACACCTGGAGTAAACGGGTGAGTATGCTTTCCACATCCTCGCCCACATAACCGGCTTCGGTGAAAACAGTGGCATCCACAATGGCAAAAGGAACATTCAGCATCCGGGCAATACTCTTGGCCAGCAGGGTTTTACCGGTACCGGTTTCCCCTACCATAATGATATTGCTTTTCTCAATCTCAACTTCATTGCCGTTATTGAGATCGGATACTTTTTGCTGTAAACGTTTGTAGTGATTATATACGGCAACTGCCAGTACTTTTTTGGCCTCATCCTGGCCAATCGCGTATTCGTCGAGGAATTTCTTGATCTCGATCGGCTTCTTCACGGTAAGTTTGAAAGAAGAGCTGGAGCGGTCATCTTTTACGGTCAGTTCCTGTTCGATGATCTCCCGGGCATGTTCTACACAATTCTCACAAATATGCCCTTCCTGACCTGCGATCAGGATCTTTACTTCATCGCGGCTTCTGCCACAAAAAGAACAATGTAATGGGTTTTTTGCCATGTTGCTTAACCTTATCTTAACCTTAAACACAAATCCGGTCTCAGGTAATATACAAAAATATAAAAAACCGCCGGTAAAAGGCGGTTTTTATTTACAAAAATAATGCAAAGCACTTATTAATAATAGGTTAGAGCGACTCAACCAGGTGGTCTGCGATGCCATATTCGATCGCTTTCCGGGCATCCATCCAATAGTCACGGTCAAAGTCCTTCATGATCTGTTCAACTGTTTTTCCACAATTTTTGGCCAAAATGGTTGCTCCGATCTCTTTAACCCGGCGGGTTTGTTCGGCCTGGATCTCCAGATCCGTACTCACTCCCTGAATATGTCCGCCCAGGGAAGGCTGGTGTATCATCACTTCACCATGTGGGAAAATATAGCGCTTCCCTTTAACACCACCACTCAGTAATATACTGCCCATAGAGGCCGCCAATCCCATGCAAATGGTACTGACCGGACTTTTAATCATCTGCATGGTATCATACATGACCATACCGCTGGTGACCACACCACCCGGACTGTTGATATAGAATTTTATCTCTTCACCGGGTTTGTCCGCATCCAGCAGCAGGAGTTTGCTCACCACATCTTTGGCACTTTTATCATCCACTACACCCCAGAGGTATACCGCTCTTTTTTCAAAGAAATAACGTTCCAGTTTTTTGTTGAACATCCCCAGGTCACTTTTAGGGGCCTCGTCATTTTCTTCGTCTTCGTTCATTCTCCAGTTGGAGTATTGGTAATTATTACGGTTCATTTTTATGTATTAATAAGTAATGAATTAGTCTTTTTTCTGTTTGCGGGGATTGGTCAGCAGTACTTCATCCACCAGTCCGTATTCTTTGGCCTCGATCGCGGTCATCCAGTTGTCGCGGTCAAAATCCTTCTCAATTTGTTCGAGTGATTTACCCGTGTGGTTATTCACCACTTCATAAAGCTCTCTTTTGAGCTTCCGGATCTCATTGACCGTGATTTCAATATCACTGGCTTGTCCGCCTATCGCTCCACTGGGCTGGTGCATCATAATCCGGGAGTGCTTCAGTGCCGCACGTTTACCATTGGTACCAGCGCCCAGGAGCACACAGGCCATCGATGCCGCCACTCCGATACAGATGGTGGCAATATCCGGGCTGACATACTGCATGGTATCATATACCCCAAGTCCGGAATATACACTGCCACCCGGACTGTTGATATACATATTGATATCACGGGAGCGGTCAGTGGAATCAAGAAACAGAAGCTGTGCTGTTACAATATTCGCCACTTCATCATTGATCGGGTAACCCAGGAAGATAATACGGTCCATCATAAGGCGGCTGTATACATCCATTACGGCCACATTCATCGAACGCTCTTCAATGATATTCGGGGTCATCGCCGTTACCAGCTGCGAGGCATAACTGTTCAGGGTATTGCTGGACATACCACGGTGCTTAACCGCGTATTTTTCAAATTCCGAATTAAATGTCATGTTAAGTAAGTTAATAAGTTAACAGGTTTACAGGTTGAAAAGGGTAAACCCTTTCTTAGCAGTTTCTGTGCATCAAATATCCGTCCAAATGGCGGAACTGCAAAATCAATGACGGAATGACAGGGAGCGGGAGTCAAAAGTAAAAAGTCAAAAGTAAAAAGGGCCGTTTACAGTATTGAGCGT
>CAZLRY010000142.1:0-7858 GCA_964561675.1 uncultured Chitinophaga sp. | reverse complement strand
GATGTGGCCAAACTATTTTCCCATAAACTCGGTACCGATCCTAAAGCCACACCGGAGCAGCTGACCCTGGTGGCCCGGAAAGTATTACGCGAAAAATACGTACAGGCAGAAGTAGGGGTAACCGGTGCCAACTTTATCATTTCCGATATTGGCGGCATTGCCATTACGGAGAATGAAGGCAATGGCCGCTTAAGTTGCTCCATGCCCAAAACACATATCGTGATTGCAGGTATTGAGAAAGTAATTCCGTCCATGCAGGACCTGGCGCTTTTCTGGCCCCTGCTTTCCACTTTTGGTACAGGTCAGCGGGTTACTGTATATAATACAATCATTACCGGTCCGCGTCAACCCAATGAAAAAGATGGTCCGGAAGAAATGTATGTGATCCTCCTTGATAACGGCCGTACCAATATATTGGCCAATGAAAAAATGCGGGAGAGTTTATACTGTATCCGTTGCGGTGCCTGTCTCAACGCCTGTCCTGTCTATAAGAATATCGGTGGCCATACGTATGGCGCTCCGTACAGCGGACCCATTGGTTCGGTAATCACCCCGCACCTGCAGGGGCTGGATGAATTCAAACACCTGAGTTATGCTTCTTCGCTCTGCGGTAACTGTACTGAAGTATGCGCGGTGAAGATCAACCTGCATGAACTCCTGCTCGAAAACCGCAATGAAGCGGTCGAAGGCGGTCATAATACCTTTACTGAAAAAATTGCCTGGAAAATGTGGAAACAGGCCATGCTCCGCCGTTCCTGGATGAATATGGCCAATGGCGCTACCAAGAGCTGGGTGGTCAACAGCCTCCTCACAGGCTGGAAAGAAAGCCGGGGTACCCTGGACTTCCCGCAGAAATCCTTTAATCAACAATGGAAAGAGCGGTTTAAAAAATAATCTTCCCCGGCTGAAGATCAACCAGGGAAGATCGCAGGCTTATTTTAATTCCTTCGCTTTATACAAAAGGGTCAAAATCTCCTGTAACGCATTCGGGTCCTTATTCAGGCTGATGGAATGTTCCAGGTAACCCACCGCCTGTTTTTTATCTCCCGTCAGCAAATAACCTTCGCCCAGGCTGGATGCCGTATTGGATGATTCCGGATAGAGATAGTAATTGATCCGGAACAGCTGAAGGGCCTCTTCTTTTTTTGCTTGTTTGATCAGCAGGTAACCCAGGCTGTTCAGCTCATGGTCGTTACTCACGAGGTACCGGACCTGTTCGGCCAGTCCGCGGATACTCGTGTTTTTATGCAACAGACTTCCTTCATTCAGCCATTGCTGTACTAAAGCAAAGGAGCGGTAATTGGGAGAATAGGATTGTTTGCTGAAAATACCCTGCAGATCTTTCTCCAGGGAGTGAACCGGGAATTCATTGATACGGTTGATTTCTTTCCCGTTATTATTCACAATAAACACCGGCACCCTGAATACACCCTGCCCGGCCTCTTCATGACCCGGACTCTGTTTGTACAGCGAATCACCAGTACCCACTCCAATGACTGTTACCCTTTCCATGGGAAATGAAATGGCCGTCAGTAATTTGATAAAACGCGGCAATTCGCGTTTACTGTCGCCGCACCAACTGCCAAAAAAAATCCGGATACTCCATTTACCGGACATTTCCTTTTTTAGCTGATTTACTGTAGTGCTATCAGGGGTGTATTGTTCATAGGCTGAAGTAAACCAGCTACCATAAGGGTCCGCTTTTAGTTGTTCTATCGTACAGGAACCATAGATAATTGCGGGTTCATTTTTTTTTAGTTGGCCGATTGATTGTATGGTTACGTACAGGCACAGGATTGCCCCTATCATTTTTTTCATAAATTAAAATTGATGGTATTAAATAGCAAAGCCGCTCAGCTTTGTCTGTCTTTTGTTTTGCAATAAAATGGGAGGATTACAGACAGGGCGGATGCCAGGGAAGAGGCAGGTTGCCGGACCGGATCCGGGCAATAGACCAAACCTGTTTCATTTTGACGGCCTCCAGGAAGGGGGCAGTGAGCTGTATTTCTTTATTCAGCTGAATCGTTTCTTCATTGTATGTCTTACTATGTGTATGAACGGGGAGGTCGGTTCGGTTATCGGTCTGGTCGAGACCGGCAGCTTTGGTACAATCACAGGGGGGCGTATCAAGGCTGATGAACGTGTTCGTCAGTGTGCATTCCAGGAAACGAAGCTGTTTTGCATATTGGGCGAATGCAAATAAGAAGAGAAACAATATGGCCGTCTTTTTTCTCAACAGCAGGTGGTTGGTTTTGAATGGCGAACAGCTGGGTCAGGAGTACTGTCGAGGTTCCGTTGCATTTGGTTGCATCGTCCTTCCGCTATTTGAAGCGATATAGGTATATTCGTTTGCGCAAGACCTGCACCATGATCGTATTCAGCCCGATTGTCAGTAACCGATTAACATATATTGTGGAGTTCACGTTGGGTGAGCTGACCAGGCAACCTGTAATGCTTACCAGTGATGTCACCGCTTTTATCGCCTATGACGGACCGGCTATTAATTATAGTCCGGCAAAGCTCCGGGACCTGGAACTTCGGATTACGCCCCATACATTATTATTTGAAAGCGGGATTCATCATCAGGAAACTGAAATCAGTCACTGGCATGAACAACCTGTTTTTTTCCAGGGTGACGGGGATGTCCCCTTTGATGTTTTCGCCGCCTGCTTTTACCTGCTCAGCCGGTATGAAGAATATCTCCCACATAAAAAGGATCTGTACGGGCGTTATCCGCATACGGAATCACTGGCTTTTAAAAACGGATTCCTGGATAAACCGCTTATTAATTACTGGCTGAAGGATCTTGCCAGCTTGCTGAAAGAAAGGTTTACTGACATTATACCCAAAGAACAGGTATTTGCATTCCTTCCCACTTATGATATTGATGAAGCATTTTCCTTTCGTTATAAAGGCTGTTTTCGGAATACAGCTGGTTTTTTACGGGAACTTTTTACGGGAAATTTTGGCCGATCCGGTCAACGGTTGCAGGTGCTGACAGGTAGCAAACCCGATCCGTATGATTCATTTGAACACCTGAACCAGCTGCATGAACGATATCACCTGAAACCCCTTTATTTTTTCCTGCTGGCCTCCCGCATTGGACAGTATGATAAGAACACGGATCCAGCGGGGAAAGCCATGCAGGCGCTGCTCCGTACGCATGCAGCCAAATACCGGACCGGTATCCATCCTTCCTGGCAAAGCGGGGACGTCCCTTCTCTTTTAAAAGAGGAAATAGACTTATTGCAGGAAGTCACAGGAAAACCGGTAACCGTTTCCCGGCAACATTTTCTCCGGTTTACCTTACCCGGTGGATACCGTAGATTACTGGAAGCGGGCATTCTGGAAGATCATTCCATGGGATACGGAATGGTCAACGGATTCAGGGCCTCTGTGGCAATGCCTTTTTACTGGTATGACCTGGAAAATGAAACAACAACGGATTTAAGACTGTTTCCGTTTTGCTATATGGATGCCAATTCATTTTATGAACTGAAACATTCACCGGCAGAAGCGTTGGAGGAGATGAGACATTATTATTCTACTGTAAAAAATGTAAATGGGTTACTGATCACGCTCTGGCATAATACTTTTCTTGGGTCAGATCCGAGATTTAAAGGCTGGAGGGAAGTGTATGAAGATTTCCTGAAACTGGTGACGAACCGGTAGTGTCGTTTTACATGCCTTCCGTCTCCGGTTGTTCCGGTGGAGGCACGGCGGCTTTAAACGCTTTATTTACGAGATATACTCCCAGCAAGGTGACCAATCCCCCGATCGTGATATAGATGTTGACTTTTTCATTGAACAGCAACCATCCGAAAAAGACGGCGACCATCGGGTTGATATAGGCGTAAATGGATGCCTGTCCGGTGGGCAGATTCTGGAGAGCATAGAGATAACAGACAAAGGCAGTCAAAGATCCAAAGAGTACCAGGTAGCCAATAGCAGCCCAGGATTCCCAGGGGATGCTGGTAAATGGAATATAGGGGATCAGGGACTGCGTGCCTCCTTGTCCATCGGACACCATGATCTGGCTGCCTGTCTTGGTGAACAGTAATAAAAGTATACCGGAGATCAGCATCTGCAAACCGAGACTGAAATATGGATTAAAACTGGCTGCCTGTTTTTTGGTATAAATAGTGGCAAAGGCCCAGGTCCAGGTGGCAATCAGTGATAAGATGATACCCAGTCGGAATTCCGGGTTCATAAAATCCATCATGTGATCAAAGAAGATTACACAAACGCCGGCAAAGCCCAGCAATAAACCGATAATAGCCTTTGTCGGGATCTTTTCGCTGGAACTGAAAAGCCCGATGATCACGATCCACAAAGGGAAGATAGCACCCATGATTGCTCCCAATCCGGCTGAAATATATTTAACTCCCCAGGTACTGAGGCCATTGCTCATGATGAAATTCAGAAAGCACAAAACCAGTACCGGTATCCACTCCCGGCCTTTGGGAAGTGGAGCACCTTTGTATAGGAAGAAGGCTACGTATATCAGTCCGGCGATTAATTGCCGGATACCGGCCAGTTGAAGGGCCGGCATATGACGCACGCCTTCCTTGGAAGCGATCCAGGTGGTACCCCATAGAAAACAAACCGCGGCCAGCGCAAAGAGGGCCTTGGTACGGGTACCTTTTTTGTGAATGGTAAAAGGATTGAATACCGAAAGCTTCTTCAGCGAATCGGCTGAGGATTGAACAATGGTTTTATGGAAATCAAAAATGTTCATGCCTTTCACTTACCCGTGGGGTGAATTAATGTTCTGAATTCAAAAAAGCACAGGAGATCAGGCTGTACGTTGGTATAATCAATGTTTAAAATGCCGCAGCCCCGTCATGATCATCGACAGGTTATGCTTGCTGCAATAATCAATCGAATCATTATCCCGGATGGAACCGCCCGGCTGTATAAAAGCGGTAATACCGGCTTCATGTCCCAGTCGCACACAATCATCGAAGGGGAAGAAAGCATCACTGGACATCACGGCCCCTTGCAGGTCAAAACTGAACTGCTTTGCTTTTTCCAATGCTTGACGCAATGAATCAATCCGGCTGGTTTGTCCGCAGCCTTTGCCGATGAGTTGTTTATTCTTCACCAGGGCAATGGCATTTGATTTTAAGTGCTTGCAGACAATATTGGCAAACAGGAGATCTGCTTTTTCTTCGGGCGTCTCTTTCCGTTTAGTGGTTTCTGTCCAGTCGGTAAAATTGCCGGTATCAATATCCTGTACCAATACCCCGTTAAGCATGGATTTATACTGCACCTGGCTGGCCGGCTGTGCTTTTAACTGCAACAGGATCCGGTTCTTTTTTGATTTCAGGACCGTCAGTGCATCTTCATTGTAAGCGGGGGCCACCAGTACTTCAAAGAATATTTCATTGATGGCTTCTGCCGTGGCTTTATCAATAGTGCCATTGCAGACCAGCACGCCGCCAAAAGCACTTTCCGGATCGCCGGCCAGGGCTGCATCCCAGCTTTCCTTTACAGTTGGGCGTTGGGCAATACCGCAGACATTGGTATGTTTGATGATGGCAAAAGTGGTATCCGTGAATTCCCGGATCAGCTGCATGGCCGCATCGGTATCTACAATGTTATTATAGGAGAGTTCTTTTCCATTGAGCTGATCAAAAAGCTGACTTAGGTCACCATAGAAAACCCCTTTCTGATGCGGGTTCTCGCCATACCGCATAATCTTCGGTTCAGGAATGGACTCCAGGAAATACAGGTTATCCGTTGTTGTAAAGTATTTGGAAATGGCCACATCATAGTGCGCCACTACTTCAAAGGCTTTAGCAGCAAAGGCTTTTCGTTGTTCGATCGTTGTATTCCCGTGCTGGGTTTTCAGCAGGTTTTCCAGGGCTGTATAGTCTTTCTTAGCCGCAATCACCACCACATCGCGGAAGTTTTTGGCTGCGCCGCGGATCATGGAAGGTCCGCCGATATCAATTTTTTCAATAATGGCTTTTTCCTCGCTGGTATTGGCCACGGTTTCTTCAAAGGGATAAAGATCCACGATCACCAGGTCGATTTCAGGGATATTGTACTGCTTCATCTCGGCCAGGTGGGTATCGTCATCTCTTTTACCCAGGATACCGCCGAAAACGGAAGGATGCAGGGTCTTTACACGGCCTCCCAGGATGGAAGGGTAAGTGGTCAGGTCTTCCACAGGCACTACTTTAATCCCCAGTTTTTCGATAAAACTCTGGGTACCTCCGGTGGAATAGATGGTTATACCCAACCGATCGAGTTCGGTTACAATATTTTCCAGTCCGTCTTTGTAAAAAACAGAAATTAACGCTGATTGAATCTTTTTGTCCATAGTAGATGATAATTGAAGGCAGGCGTTCGAAAGAGGCCGCAAATTAACTTAATTCAGGCTCATCACAAAAGCGCCTTTCTCCCCCGTATTGTAAAAGGGGATTTGCAGTGAATCTGCATCCTTTTTCCACAGACTGGCTTTCCAGGCGGGTACCGACCCGTCGATCACGAGTTGACGTATATCCAGTGCTTCAGCCAGCCGGTTGAGGTAGAGTTTTGGGTTTCCCGATAAGACCAGCAGATCAATGACGGGCCGGCTGCTGTCTGCCGGTTTTTCAAAATAGATCCCACTATCCAGGCAGAGTATACTTTTCCCGCCAAACCGGTAATAATATTCATAGTGCAGCAACCCGTTCAGCCGGTCTGTTTCAGTAACCCGGTGCAGAATCCTGGAGGGTTTCAGGTGAAAATTGCGGGATTGCTGGTTTTGCAAGAAACTGCTGTCGCCGGTAAACCAAAACTTACGTCGTTGGATAAAGTCGATGGCTTGCAGCCGGGGTACATGGTAAACAATGATTTTTTGTTGCCCGGTGGCTTCCCGGAAAGAGATAAACCGCTCTGCTGAAAATAAAAGCAGGAAAAACAAGGATGCGCCAAAGGCTTTTTTAGATTTTTCCATCAGCCAGTAGCTGGCGGTTATTAATAAACCAGTCAGCCAGATTGCCTGTGTCGAACTCAGCTGGATACCTTCCCAAACTGAAAACGGAAGTTGTTCCACCCGTTCAATCCATGCATTCATCAGCCGGATACCCGAGGCAATAAGTTTACCTGTGAATCCGGCCAGTGCCGGATAAAAAGCGATCAGGCAGAGAAAGATTTCGCCCAGGAGCAGGAGACTGGACAAAGGCACGGCGATAAAATTGCTGAACAGGAAGGAGACCGGAAACTGGTGAAACAGGTAAAGACTGACCGGGAGGGTGAGTATTTGGGCCGCAATGGTCACCGCATTCATCTTCCAGGCATAGTCGAGTAGTTTGTTTTTTACATAAAACCAGTTGTAAACCGGTTGATTAAACAGCAGGATACTCAGTACAGCGGCATAAGACAACTGGAAACCGGCGTCCCATAGCCAGAACGGATTATAACAGAGAAGTATAAACGCAGATACGGCCAGCGAGTTGATGGCCGGTGATTTGCGGTTCACTGAATTACCCAGGACCATACAACTGAACATCAGTGCTGAGCGGAGAACAGAAGGTTGTGCCCCGGCCAGGAAGCTGAAGGTCCAGAGTCCGGCTATGACCAGTGCGGCATGTAACCAGCGGGTCTTTTTTGATTTGTTCAGTGGTTTCAGTAAAAGCAGTAGCAACCAATAGATCAGTCCCAGGTGCAGTCCGGATATAGCAATGATATGCACCACCCCTGTATTGCTGTAGGACTGTACGATTTCCGGATCGAGGTCCTGTTTATAGCCAATCAACAGGGCTTCGGCGATTCCTGATTCCAGGCGCCCGGGGATATACCGCTTCAACAGCTGTACCAGGAATTGTCCGGATCTGAAGAGTTGTTTCCTGAACCAGTTTTGTTCCTT
>CAZLRY010000141.1:6812-7933 GCA_964561675.1 uncultured Chitinophaga sp. | reverse complement strand
GACCGGGCCAAGGAAATCGCCAGGACCAACCAGAAATTCAATTTCCTGCCCCAACTGATCGCCCTTGAGAAAAGAATAGAAGGACTACATATTACCCGCCATATTCATACCCGCGCAGATGCCTTATCCATTGAGGCCAATGAAGTGAATATGCATATCGATAAAGTGGCCCGCCTTTCGAACCTGGCTTTACAGCTGTTCAGTTGGTTTGTACAACATGGTCACTCCCGGGATGAATATGATGAGAAGGATATCCGCAAATTCATGACGCAGAACCTGCCTTCCGGTGCCTGGAAGGAAACCGGATTCTATGAACGGATGTATCTATACCAGAGTTATACCTGGTATGCATTTATCCGGCAGGACTTCCTGCAGTATTACCGCTATACGCAAAAATGGGTGGATCTTTTTCATGAACAACCCCTGATGATCCGGGTGGAAACCGGTCACTATATCAAGGGCATCCATAACCTGCTCAATGCGCATTTTGACTTACGGAATCACCGCCAGTTTGAAAAGACCCTGAAGTTGATGGAAACCTTTTCCCAGTCTGAACGAGTAAAGGAAAACGACAACTTCAGGATCCAGCTTTTTATATACAGCAGCCAGGCAAAAATCAATCAGCATTTCATGCAGGGCACATTTAAAGAAGGATTAGCACTCGTGCCTTCTATTGAAAAGGACCTGGAAGAAAACGAGATCTTCCTCGACAGCCACCGTGTACTGGTACTGAATTACAAATTCGCCATGCTGTATTTCGGCAGTGGCGATTTCAATACCTGCATCGACTATCTGCAAAAAATCATCTACGATAAAAATAACCTGCGCTATGACCTGCAGTGTTATGCACGCCTGGTGCACCTGCTGGCTCACTATGAACTGGGCAATGATATGCTGATGGAATCCCTGACCAAATCCGTCTTCCGCTTTATGGCCAAGATGAAAAATCTTACGGCCATTGAGGAAGCCATGTTCAAATTCCTGCGGCATTCTATCACCATCCCCACCCGGCAGCTCAAGCCGGAGTTTGAAAAGTTCCTGCAACAGATCAAACACTTCGAGACCAACCGTTTCCAGACCCGCGCCTTTGCTTACCTGGATATTATTTCATGGGTTGAAGG
>CAZLRY010000141.1:0-6712 GCA_964561675.1 uncultured Chitinophaga sp. | reverse complement strand
ACCGTTTCCAGACCCGCGCCTTTGCTTACCTGGATATTATTTCATGGGTTGAAGGAAAAGTGTACAATAAACCGATGGGTACCATTGTACACGAAAAGTACCTGGCGAGTAAGCGGAAGGTATGATGGTAAGTTGACGGGTTGACTGGTTAAAAGGGTGACAAGGGGGCTGCTTTCCGGGCATTATCTATTAATCCACAGTCTACGGATTCCATCGGGAGAAAACTTAACTTGCGGGCTTGTGACCCGGAATAAAATGGGGCGATAAAAACATGCAGGATTATTTAGCAGGACTTAACGACAGGCAGCGGGAAGCAGTTCTTCATAAAGACGGGCCCATCATGATCGTGGCGGGTGCAGGCAGTGGTAAAACCAAGGTACTGACTACCCGTATTATTCATCTGATGGCGGCCCACCGGGTGGATGCGTTTAATATCCTGGCCCTGACGTTTACCAATAAAGCCGCCAAAGAAATGAAAGAGCGGGTGGAGCGCATCTTAGGAAATGGAGAAGCCCGCAATCTCTATATCGGCACCTTTCACTCCGTCTTTGCCCGGATCCTCCGTTTTGAAGCAGAGAAAATCGGTTACCCCCGCAATTTTACCATTTATGATACCGATGATGCCAAGAGTGTGGTGAAAGCGGTGGTCAACGAGATGAATCTTGATGATAAACTGTATAAGCCTAACCAGGTGTACAACAGGATATCTTCGGCTAAGAACGCCCTGGTAGGACCGGCTGAGTACCGGAATGACTACGGACTTCAACAGGAAGATATGCGGGCCAATCGTCCTGCTATCGGGCAGATTTATGATACCTACGTAAAACGCTGTTTTAAAAACGGGGCGATGGATTTTGATGACCTCCTGCTAAAATTTTATGAACTGCTGAAGAATGTGCCGGAGAGTCTTTCCAAATACCAGCATAAATTCAAGTACATCCTCATCGATGAGTACCAGGATACCAACCCCGCCCAGTATGAAGTGATCAAACTCCTGGGGGCCATGCATGAGAATGTATGTGTGGTGGGGGATGATGCACAAAGTATCTATTCCTTCCGCGGTGCTACGATTGAAAACATCCTGCAGTTCCAAAAGGATTATGATGAAGTGAAAGTGGTGAAGCTGGAACAGAATTACCGGAGTACCAAGAGCATCCTGCATGTGGCCAATGAAGTGATCAAAAATAACAAAGGCCAGATTGAAAAAATACTGTTTACCGATAACGGGCAGGGCGAGAAGATCAAACTGATCCGGACCATGACGGATAATGATGAAGGTAAATTTGTAGCGGACAGCATCCAGGAACAAAAACTCCGCAATCATTACAGTAATAAGGATTTTGCCATTCTCTACCGAACCAATGCCCAAAGCCGTGCCTTTGAGGAAGCCCTGCGTAGGATGGCCATCCCTTATACAATCTATGGCGGAATCAGTTTCTACCAGCGCAAGGAAATCAAAGACCTTGTGGCGTATCTCCGCATTATTGTAAACCCAAGTGATGAAGAAGCGATCAAACGGGTGATCAACTACCCGGCCAGGGGGATTGGCAAGACTACGATGGACCGGTTAATCCTGTCGGCCAACGAGAATAACATTACGCTCTGGAAAGTCCTGGAGAATGCACAGCAGTTTGGGTTCCGGTCAGGCACCCTATCCGCGCTGGATGAGTTTGTGATCATGATCAAAAGCTTCGCCAGCATGCTGAATAATAAGAATGCCTATGAAGTGGCGGTGCATGTAGGCAAGCAGACCAACCTGGTGAAAGAGCTGTTCAATGATAAGAGTACGGAAGGGGTGCAGCGGTATGAGAATATCCAGGAGTTACTGAACTCGATTAAAGAATGGACCGAAAGTCCCGATAATGAAGACGGGGAAGTGGTGGACAAAAGTCTCGCTTCTTATTTACAACAAATCACCCTGCTCACGGATGCGGATGAAAAAGATCCCGATGCGGATACGGTGAAACTGATGACCATTCACGCGGCAAAAGGGCTGGAGTTTGGTTGTGTGTTTGCCGCCGGACTGGAGGAAATGCTTTTCCCCAATGCCATGGCCATCAATACCCGGGAAGAACTGGAGGAAGAACGACGTTTATTTTATGTGGTGGTCACCCGGGCCAAGCAACGGCTCTGGATCACTTATGCAAATACAAGGTATCGCTTTGGTCAGCTCGTACAGAATGATCCCAGCCGGTTTATCGAAGAGATACCGGAAGATTACCTGGACCGCAGTTTTGCCGGAGTCGGTTCATCAGGAAAGCCCGCAAATAACTGGGGCGGTGGTTCTGCCTTTAACCGGATGAAGGGCTGGGGCAGTGATGGCAAGCAGGATAATGTACGCGAAGCGGAGAAACGTTATGGCGCCCCGCCCGAGAAAAAGCAAAGCACCCCATCTTATCTTGCTCCGAAAGGGGCTCCTCCCAAAGTGGTGGAACATAAACCATCCGAAGATTTTGTGGCCAGTGATACCTCCAACCTCCAGGCCGGACAAAAAGTAGAACACCAGAAATTCGGTTTCGGCGAAGTAATGAAAATGGAAGGCGCCGCGCATAATCCCATTGCCACCGTAAAGTTTGAACATAACGGGGAGAAGAAGATTATGTTGAATTATGCGAAGTTGCGGATTGTGGAGTGACCCGTTTCCCGGCTGATCCGATTATTAATTATTGGGGCGTTTTGTTCAGCAATGCATTACTATCCAGAAAATTCTTACAGGTCTATTATTAATTATTTTGTGCTAAGGAATTTTAAATACTTTAATGACATTTCACAAAACACGCAATAATAAATAATCAGTAATTAATAATTTTCCTCCGGTTATTACCCGTTCATAACTACTCTTTCCGATACTACAAATGCCCACCGCCAGACAAAAGAAAAAATTCCGCCGTTTTATACTCATCCTGGTACTACTTGCCCTTTTAGGGGTAGCTGGCTGGAGGGGCTGGCAATGGTGGCAGTTGCGGCAAGCCCGTTATACCCATTACCCGGCATTTGGGATCTCCATTCCCGGTGGCTATGCCATTCATGGTATTGATGTGTCCAAGTACCAGCACCTGATCGCCTGGGATGGGGTGAAAAAAATGAAGGTAAAAGAGATTCAGCTGGGCTTTGCTTTTGTCAAAGCCACGGAAGGCACCGGGTATACTGATCCGCAGTTCAGGCGCAACTGGAAAAAATCAAAAGAGGCTGGAATAGTACGGGGCGCCTATCATTTCTTTACGCCCTCCCGGGATGGGAAGGCCCAGTCAGCAAATTTCATCAGCGAAGTAAAACTGGAGGAGGGGGATTTTCCTCCGGTATTGGATGTGGAGCAACTGAACAGCACTCCGGTTTCCCAGCTGAAACGGGAAGCCAAAGAATGGCTGGAGATCGTGGAAGCCCATTATGGAGTGAAGCCGATCATTTATACCAATGTGGATTTTTATAACCGTTACCTGGGGGAGCAATTTGATGAGTACCCGCTCTGGGTTGCCCATTATTACCAACCGGTTCAGCCAAGGATCAGGAGGGGCTGGGTGCTCTGGCAGCATAGTGACCGGGGCCGGGTAAACGGGATTGTTTCGCCCGTTGACTTCAATGTGTTCAACGGCGATTCTGCGGAATTCCGGCAACTACTGATCCGTTGAACAGGATATCCGGCAGACTTAAATTGTATTAACTTGTCCGTTCAATTCAACACATGGAACAGGGCTGGGACGATGATGTAAAAGTCTTTTTTGTGAAAATCCTGAATTCAGTCGCCATGACCCTCTTATGGGTACTGGCAGCAGTCACCGCAGGACTTTATTTCAAACTGGCACTGCTCGGAAGTACTTCTTTGACCGGTCATATCATTTTTTACATTCTATTGGCTGTTACTTTTTACGGGCTGGTTCGTTATTTGTACAGAACCTGGAAGAAAGCCTGAAAATACCCTTGCGAGGGGATTGTCCGGGTTACAGATATTACTATTTTAGTCACTCATTCTACAACCGCATGGAGTTAAAGCCACTTAGTAAACGGATGGTTATCGCCGGTGCTTTATTGATCTGGACGATCAAATTGTTCATCCGTCCCTTTTTTCATTTTGACCAACCCCTGCATTTTTTCCTGGGCATAGCCCCGAATTTCCTGGGTTCTTTTTTGCTGCCTTTTGCTGCCTGCTGGTTTTTCAGCGGACGTAATCATTTTATTGCACGGGTGTTACGGGTGGATGGGGTGACCGACCTCCGTCAGTTCTGTCTGCTCGGATTTGGCATGCTGGTCCTGAATGAATACCTGCAACTGATTCCCATATTTGGCCGGACCTTCGATTATTTTGATATCCTGTTTTCGTCCTTCGGACTGGGTCTTTCCTATTTTGTCTTTGGTAAACTGCAACAGAAGATACAGATCGCTTAGCTGCTGTGATCGGCAATGATCACCCATTTCCCGTTTATTTTACGGAAGAGCAGATTGTAATGACCGCCGATGTTTCCAATGCTGCGTTGCAGGAACCATTTTCCCACCACGAAGTAATATTCATCAGACAATCTTTTTACAGTCAGTAATTCGAATCGAAGCTTTCCCATGGCAGCCGTATCCGGGTAGCCTCTTTTATAGTTGTTCAGGGTATTGGTCCAGCCATAGGTCACCCCGCTTTTCCCGATAAACATCAGGGAGTCATTTTCCCAATATCCTTCCATAAACCGGTCGATGTCTCCCCTGTTCCAGGCGGCTGTTTGTTTATCAAGCAACTGACGGATGCTGGTTTCATCATTAGACTGGGCATCAGCTGTTGATGAAAGGATCAGGCAAAAAAGTAGCAGGTATAGTTTCATACACCAATAGATTTTCAGAAAGATAGGTGAAATGCGGGAAAATGCTCAGTGATTGCAATCGTCTGCATGGGCATGATTATGGACCTGGCAGGAACGGTAATTGTTGACATGAGCCACCACGATCAGGATGACGGCAGGAATCAGCAGCCAGTTATGGTATTCCAGTAAAAACTGTTTTAAAACCAGGAATACAAATCCGGTATAAAAAAGTCCCATGGGCAGGAGACTATGGTGATGTTTTTTGTAACCATGATACAGGGAGTATGTACCAATCACCAGGGCCAGTCCGATCATACCAATTTCGAAACCAATATGGTGGATGATATTGATCCCAAAAAGAGGGAGTGTACTGAAAAACAGGGGCAGCAGGGCACAATGAATAGCACAGGCCAATGAAGCCCCGATACCTAAAGCGTCCCAGTTGATCTTACCTTTCATTCGAGCCGGTAAAGATACGAAAAGGCAACTCAGTTGCAAAATCTTGTATGATTGGTTCATCTGAACTATCCGGGGCTTAACTTTGTTTTTTAAAGGATACAGTATGTCGAAAAAGGGCTGGATTTATACGTTGTTTTTTGTGACACTGGCACTTGGGTTTTATTTTGTTCTGGCACAGGTCATTCCCGGATTTACCACACCCAAAGTAGTTCCGGTCAGTTTTGTACGTCCCTTCCGTTTTACCACGCAGGATGGCCAGCCTTTCACGGAGAAAGATGTGGCCGGCAAAGTGTATGTGGCAGAGTATTTTTTCACCACCTGCAAGACGATCTGCCCGATTATGAACAACCACCTGCGGGAAGTTTACAATGAAATGAAAGATGAAAAGGATTTCCTGATCCTTTCGCATACCTGTGATCCGGAAACAGATTCGGTGCCTCAGATCAAGAAATATGCGGACTCCATGCAGGTGGATCATCGTCGCTGGGTCTTCCTGACCGGTCGCAAAGACAGCTTATATAATACGGCCCGTATCAGTTATACGATTGATGATCCGAACAATAACCTGAAGCGGATAGAGGATCAGTTTTTGCATACGCAGTTCTGGGCACTGGTAGACCGCAATGGGGATGTCCGAAAAATTTATGATGGTATAAAATACAAGGAAGTAAAGGATATGATCCGGGATGCAAAAAAACTGATGAAAGAATAACCGGCCATTTAAAGAATGTATATGTCTAAACAAGCTACACAGGATATGGAAACACGGATCGCCACTCTCCTTAAACGGAGTGATCTCAGTGTAACGGAGAGCCGCCGGAAGATTCTGCACTTATTCCTGGAACAGGCAGGTGCCCTGGCTCATGGTGATATTGAACGCAAAGCCGGGGAAAAGTTTGACCGGGTAACTGTCTACCGCACTTTACAGACTTTTGTCGAAAAAGGAATCATCCACACTATCCCTACTGCTGATAATTCAATCCGCTATGCACTCTGTAAGGATGAATGCACCGGTGGTCATCACCATGATCATCATATCCATTTTATGTGTGATAATTGCGGGAATACCTACTGCCTGGATGATGTAGTGACTCCCGAGATAAAACTTCCTAAGGGCTATACTGCCAGTCATGTGGAAGTGGTGGTGGAGGGTGTTTGTAAGAATTGCAAAGGATAGAAGAACTCCTCCTTCGCTAAAAGCTTCGGAGGACAAGCAAGATGCCATAAAGAAAAGAACCAAGAACCAAGATACCAAGACGCCAAAGAAGCATCAAGGTTCAAAATTCAAATAAATTCCAATAGTTAAATCTCAACCCATTCTCCGGAGTTATGGTTGGAATTTGGATTTTATTACAAATCCTTCAAGGTAGAAATCAGAATATACTTAGCAAGACTCCCGACTCCCGACTACTAACTCCCGACTTCTTCTTTAAGACTATTACCAACCTTTAATTAGCAATCTGCTTTAGTAA
>CAZLRY010000140.1:0-7936 GCA_964561675.1 uncultured Chitinophaga sp. | reverse complement strand
AAAACTATTCCCGCCGCTGCCGATGCATCGATTAAAGATGAATTCAAATATATCAGTAAGGAAATCCGGGATATTGTAAAATCACAGTCCTCCCGGCTGGAATATTACCTGATCATTCAGCGCAGATGGAACCATGAACAATGGAAGAATTTCTTCCAGGAAAACCCGGTGATGTTTATATATGCCACTAAACTGGTATGGGGCAGGTATGATACAAATGAACAACTCACCGGCAGTTTTATCTGCAACGAGGACACCAGCCTGCTGGATCAAAACGGGGAAGAAACAGAACTCACCGGAACTGAGCTCATCGGTATTGTGCATCCATCACAACTGGATGAAACCTCCCTGCAGGCCTGGAAAAAACAATTATTTGATCTGTCGGTGGAACAGGTATTCCCGCAACTCGACCGCCGGGTACCTGATATGGAAGGTATCGACCTGTCAGGCACAATCATTAAGAAATTTGATGATATTCATATGGTAACCGGCTCCATCCGCAGTACACTAGAACGCTTTGGCTGGTTCAAGGGACCAACCGGTGATGGCGGCTATCTCGAATCGTTCCGCCTGCTTTATTTTGAAAAGAAAATTGAAGCCGTGGTCGAGCTCGATGGCGTGGGAGTGGGTTATGGATGGGGTGGCGATGAAAAAACCGGTCGCCTGTATTTTCTGGATAAAACAAAGGTTAAGGGACGGCATGGCTATATAAACAGCGAAACAGATGAAAAACTCGTTAAACTCCGCGACCTGCCGTTGATTTTTCTCCAGGAAACGCTGGCGGCGATCGAATCGATCAAACGGGTGGAAAAGAAAGCCCCTGACGAAAACAATTAATCATCATAAGCGAAACCGGCCCTGGCCGGTTTTTTTATGCCCCGGATAAATACCCGTATGTAATTCCTTCTCTCCCGGCATCCGTTAAATAACCAACACCAAAACCGGAAGTATGAAAAAAATACTACTGGCAGGATGCTTATGGCCTGCACTCATAAATGCCCAGGAGGTAAAACCTGTTCTCTCGGATGATTACAGGTCACTGATTTATAAAGACAGCAGTGTATTTAAAAGAAGGGATTCTACGAACAGTCTGAACATGGCTCCTTTGAAGTACAACGGGTATCCCTTTAAAAACCAGTACCTGGTAAAAAGAATCCGGATAATCCATAACAATACTTTACAGCTGAACGAGGTCAATACCCATTATTTAAAATTTTCAGGCAGCTTTTTCTCTGTCATAGAATCAAAACGCCATAACCGGATTCCTTTACTGCAGGAACAATATGCACAGGGGCGATCTGGCAACGGAACTCTCCGCTGGCAGGGGCCGGAGACAGGCGAACTCTTTAGTTACGGGCCTGCAATGAACTCACTGGAATACGATGGCAGCAATTATGCGTACGACCTGAACGGAAGACTGACTGCTGCAGGTACAGGTAATGGCAATCCGGCCCGTATATATAACAATTCAGTACTCCGGCCAGCTACCGGGATTTCCAATAACCTTGTTTTTAATACAAGGTACCAGCAAAGCTATTCCAACTACCTGTCCGTTTGTTTCAAGGCAGGTCAGCACTATGAAAAAACAATGCTGGTCCGGAATAAAAACAAGGCGGAAAACTATGGCGTTACCGCTGAAGGAAAATACAATAAGACCTCTCTGAATACAGGTTTTACATTCCTCGGGGAAAAGTTTGACCATAGTAACCGCAATGGTTACCTGAACCGGGTTTATATGAACAGCCTGCTTAGTCCTGTCAGTTTTTCCAACAGCCAGGGGCTGATGACCGGAAACCAGCAACGTGCTTATAGCCATTATGCAGACAATCCGTTCTTCCTGCTGGAAAATGAACAGCAGGGTGAAGTACAAAAGCAGCAGCATATTTACCTGAATCTGGAGACTTATACCCGGAAGCTGAAGTTCAAATTGAATCAGTCAGTTGAGAAGAACAGGCAGCAGAACGAAGAATCCTATGCACCAGGTACTGCTTTCTTTCCGGCCGGCATGCCGGTGAACCGGAACAACAGTGACCATAATTACCAGTTGCGTGGGGAGATCGTCTATACAGTACCATTTACCAGTTATAAATTCAATGCACAATTAACCGGTGTATACCAATATTCAGATAAGCGATCTACCATAAATTATAATAATGCCGCCTCCCTATACCGCTACCAGCGAAGGGCACATGATGCCTCCTTCAGTTTTCAACCTGTTTACCGGGCCAACAAAAGCGAAAGCGGCATCACTTTAAATAACAAGTTTTATGCTTCCAATACTTCTGCCAGCAATCATTTCTGGCTACCAAACATAACTGCCTTTCACTGGATCCGTGAAATATTTGGCAACTACCGTCTAAACCTCAAATTTACGGCCTCTTATAACCGGTTTGATAATGAAGTGCCGGTTAACCAGTCTTTTGCCACAACCGGATTAATACAGCAGAATCCTGCTTTGGCCGGTCAGTTCCTGCCAATGACAGAAGTTAAAAGCTTTAATGGATTAGCGCCAGTTGAACACCGGGAATACCTGGCAGGACTGGAAATACAATTTAATAAAATACAATTTTCGGCAAATAGTTTTTACCGAAAAATTTCCAATGATATCTTCCCTTACTACCAGGGCAATGAACTAATCCTTGAAAATATAGCCAGTCATTATAACCGGGGTACAGAATTACAGATTGAAATCAATCCCAACCTGTATGGACTGGAAAAGGTAATTGTAGGTGGAGGAATCAGTTTTATTACCTGGAAAAGTCTTGTAACCGGAATCAAAAATGGATTTGACCGGCTCCCGCTCTTTGGTTTCAGCAATGTACACAAAGCTCTGGTGAAAGGGGAGCCCCTGGGTGTGATAATGGGTAGTTCATGGCTGCGTGATGCCGGCAATAATATGATCATTGGCAGCGATGGTTTTCCGCTGGTGGATAATCAACTTAAGGTTCTTGGAAATCCACTGCCTGATTTTATCATGAAATTCAGCCAGAAACTCCGCTATAAAAAATGGGATGCCTATGTTGACTGGGAGTGGAAGAAAGGCGGGGATATGTGGAACGGCACAGCGGCCATGCTGGATTATTATGGCCGCTCAGCCAGTACAGGAAAGGAGCGCCATATTGTAAACTATGTATTTGACGGGGTACAGGCGAATGGAGGTCACAACAATATCCCGGTAAATTTTTATGACCCTTCACAGCCCTTTGCACAAAACAGGTGGGTACGCTATGGTGCAGCGGGGGTTACAGAAGCCTATATACAAAAAGCAGATATGCTCCGGATCAGTATGATCAGTGTTTCCTGGAAAACCCAGGTAAAGAAATACCTGCAGCAGCTGACCATGAGTGTGTATGTCAACAACCTGCTGATATGGTCACCATACAAAGGTAGTGATCCAAACCAGTTACTGTATGACCAGTATGGCTCGCAGGGCCTCGACTTCTTTAATCTCCCTGCTATGCGAACAGCAGGATTCAAAATGGCTATTCAATTTTAATCGTATGAAAATAACTTATTCCCTTTGTTTACTGCAATTGCTCATTATAACATGCGCCGGCAACCTTTGTGCACAGGATTATGCCTCACAAAAAGAAAAAATTTACCTCCAAACCAACCATAGCTTCTTCAGTCCCGGTGACGCCATCTATTTCAAATTGTATGTAGTAAGAGCGGAGGACAATAAACCCACCA
This sequence comes from uncultured Chitinophaga sp., assembly GCA_964561675.1. GTDB lineage: Bacteria > Bacteroidota > Bacteroidia > Chitinophagales > Chitinophagaceae > JJ008. The sequence goes on along the minus strand of CAZLRY010000140.1, from coordinate 4,246 downwards.
ATATCAGTTCGGTTGTTTATACAGAACTGATCAGTCCTTCCGGAACCTTGTTACAAAAGGCCAAATACCCGGTTACCGATGGATATGCCGAAGGTTCCTTTGATTTTAATAGTGATGCTCCGGGTGGTATTTATAAATTACGGGCCTATACCAGCTGGATGCAAAACGAAAATGAATCACTCTTTTTTGTAAAAGAGATTACTCTGCAGAAAGTGCTGGCCCCTCGAATTCTTATGAAACTGGACTTCCCCGAAAAAGGGTATGGCCCCGGTGCTGCTGTAAAAGCCGATTTTTCCATGCGGAGTCTTGAAGACCAACCCATCCGTCATTATGAAGGGAAATACACAGTCTTTATCGGTGGAGCGGCCATTTCACAAACTGCATTCAAAACTGACGGTGAAGGGAAAGCGACGATCTGGTTTACTTTACCCGGCAATCTTTCTGTGAATGATGGAATACTCACAATAACTGTGCAGTATGACTCCTATACCGAATCTGTTTCCCGGAGCATCCCGATTGTATTGAATAAGATTGACCTTCAGTTTATGCCCGAAGGCGGAACACTGGTGGACGGGTTAAGCAGCTGGGTAGCGTTCAAAGCACTGAATGAATTCGGGAAAGCCACGGATATCAAAGGAGAGTTACGGGATCAGCAGGGAAATACAATAACTCATTTTGATTCCTACCACTTCGGCATGGGCAAGTTTGAGTTTACCCCGAAACCAGGTCAGTCATATAATGCATATATCACTTCACCGGCAGGAATCAGCCAGTCTTTTGAGTTTCCCAAGGCAACAGCCAACGGAGTAGTGATGCATATCGAAAAAGAGCGGTCAAAAATCCTGGTAAGACTGAGGGTAAATGGAAAAACGGATGTTAAATTAAGGGGCATTTCCCGCAATACCACGTATTATACCAGAACACTAACCCTGCAAGAGGGAGAAAATACGATCAGTATAAATGAAAATGATTTTCCTGCAGGGATCGCGCAATTCACCTTGTATGCAGCCAATGAATTACCCCTCGCCGAACGGCTGGTTTTCCTGAATGAAAGCAGGCAGCTGAATGTGTCGGTGAAATTTGATAAGACAAAATACATGCCCCGCGAGAAAGTTATGATGTCCATTAAAACAATGGACGAAAACGGGACAGCGGTTCCTTCAAATTTCTCCATTTCTGTTGCAGATGATAAGTTATGGACTTATGCCGATGACAAACAGGACCATATTCTTTCCTGGTTATTAGTAAGCAGTGAGCTGAAAGGAAAAATTGAAGAGCCCCGTTTTTATTTTAAGAAAGACGAGACTAAAGCCATCCCGGCACTTGATCTGCTGATGCTGACCCATGGTTACCGCTATTTTGATTTTATTGACTATGTGGTAAAAGAAGGTGCATTGAAACACCTGCCCGACCAGAGTAATATTGTAAGCGGCGTGGTTCAGGACCTCAGTGGCAACCCGGTACAGGCCCGGCTGTTTATCCTGCAAAATACAGGTGGGGGCAAGGGGATGGAGTTGACCACGGGTAACGATGGTACTTTCTTTTTCTCTGACTTACTATCCAACAGCCAGTATGTTCTTTTCGCCCAATCACTCAATAAAAAAGGAAGAGTAGTCATACATATCCTGCAAAATGGGATCGGGTATAACCCGGCAACCGCCAGGTCTTTTTCCCTGCTTGCCGGTAAACCGCTCAACTTTGAAGGAATACCAGCTTCCCCTGTACTAAATGCGATCCGGCAAAAGCAAAATCCGGCACTTTTTAAAAGGACCCCAGATGAAGAAATAAGAGGCGGTACAGAAGTGGTTGTAACAAGTGCCTATGGCATGAAAAGAAGGAGAGATATTACCGGTTCAGTGGCATATGTCAGGGCGGATGAATTGCTGGATGCGAACCGGCTGGGCAATGTACTCCAGGGAAGAGTGGCAGGCTTACAAGTAATGAATAAATCAAATTACCTGGATGGATCACAGATCAGGATAAGGGGTATGGCTGCCATTTATGGCGAAAATGAACCACTTTATATAATTAATGGCGTACCAGTATCAAAGCTATTTCTCAATACTATGAATCAAAATGATATTGAGTCCATCACGGTCCTTAAAGATGGCAATGCCACGGCGCTTTATGGATCAGCTGCCGCATACGGGGCGATCATTATAGAGTCAAAAACTTACCGGCGGCAACGGATACAGCTAAAATTCGGGAACCGGTATTATTATTCTTCCCAATTGGTGAATACCAGCGGTGCCAATTACACACCAGTACGGAAATTCTATGCGCCGAAGTATGAAAGAACGGAAACCGATGAACGGACTGATTTCAGGGAAACCATTTACTGGAACCCAGTGGTACAAACAAATAAAGAGGGGATAGCCAGTGTTGAGTTTTACAATTCGGATGCCTCCACCACTTTCCGTGCTGTTGCAGAGGGACTGGGGTATAATGGGATGATTGGCCGGACAGAACACACTTATGTTGTACAACAAGCATTGCAACTGGATGCCAAAATACCCCCATACCTCACCGTGGGAGATAAAGCCCTGTTGCCGCTGGTTATAAGGAATAACAGTACTGAAGCCGGTACCTACCAATTAAATATCACTCCCCCGGAGAAATTTATCCTGGGTAGTTATTCAAATACGGTAAGCTTACAACCCGATAGTTCAATACAACTACTGATTCCCCTGGAAACCGGCACCGCTACATCTGGCATCATCCGTTTCAGTGTTACGGGCCCTTCCTCAAAAGAAGTACTTTCATTGCCTGTCGCCGCTACCGATAACGGGTTCCCGGTGAAAATGGTATTCTCAGGTAACCAGGATAAACAGCACCAGTTCACCATTGCCAATATGGTGCCGGGCACCCTGCGTACCAACCTGCGGTTATTCAAATCACTGGAAGGCCAGCTGGTAAATGGAATTGAATCCATGCTGCGTGAACCTCATGGATGTTTTGAGCAAACCTCTTCCAGCACCTATCCGAATATCTATATCCTGAAATACCTGAAAGAACACGGAAAGTCAAATCCGGAAATCGAAAAGACTGCACTGGAGTATATCCGGCAGGGATATAAAAAACTGATCGGGTTTGAAACCAGCCAAAACGGGTTTGAATGGTTTGGGAACACACCCCCACATGAAGCATTAACCGCTTACGGGTTGCTTGAATTCACCGATATGAAAGAATTCGTAGAGGTGGATGAGAAAATGCTGGAACGCACGAAAAAATTTCTGATGAGCCGAAGGGACAAAGAAGGTGGATTCCGGATACAAAATAAGGGCTATGACCAGTTTGCCTCAGTACCAAATAAAATCGCGCATCTATATATTGTATATGCACTGACGCAGGCCGGTATTGGTAAAGAGATCGAACCTGAATACAAATCCGCTGTGAAAAAAGCCTTTGAAAGCAATGATGCCTATCAGCTGGCTCTGATGGCACTGGCCGCCAGCAACATGAAAGACCAGGCAAACTACCTGGCCCTGATGCAGACCCTGAATCAATTACCTGAAAAACTAAATGCAGAAACATCTGTCGTCAATTCAAGAGATGCCTCCTTAAGAGTGGAATCATGGAGCCTGCATGCACTGGCTTTATTAAGATCTGCTAACCCTGATCTTGCAAAAGCAGCAGGGCTTCTCTCTAATATCCTCGCAGAAAAAAGCTATTACGGATACGGATCCACCCAGTCAACGGTGCTGGCGCTGAAAGCCCTGACAGAATATGCCCGGGTTAGTGGAAAAGTGTCAGAAAATGCAACCGTACATTTTAAAGTCAATGATACTGTCTTGACTGACTATGCAGGAGTGAATCCGCTCTTACAAACTGATACTAATGTATTTGCTGTAACCTATGAAAAAAAGGAAGGAGCTGTTCCGTATAATCTGGAACTCTCATATAACACGTACTTACCACCTACGAATCCCGATGCTGAGCTGAAACTGAAAACTACGCTGAAGAGCAGTGAAACAACAGTGGGCGAAACGGTAAGAATGGACATTGAGATAATCAATACAAAGTCCGTACTGCAACCCATGGCCATTGCCAAAATCGGTATACCGGCCGGCTTGTCCATACAGCCCTGGCAGCTGAAAGAGTTCATTGAAAAAAACAAATGCGCCTACTATGAAATTTTTGATAATTACCTCGTGTTTTACTGGATGGGCTTTGCGCCGAATGAAACAAAGACATTGGGATTGGACCTGAAAGCCGAAATCCCCGGAACGTATAAAGCAAAGGCCAG
>CAZLRY010000139.1:1179-7951 GCA_964561675.1 uncultured Chitinophaga sp. | reverse complement strand
ACACAGAAAGTGGCGGGACTACCCACACAAAGATTCAGGTCAGCTGGTTGTCCGGTGATCGTGGCCAATGAACTTACGGTAAGTACTGCAGCATTCGATGTGGTGCTGCCGCAAAGCGTACTCACCACGCAACGGTATTGATTATTATTTAAAGCTGCTGCTACTCCGGTGATCGTATAAGAAGCTGAAGTCTGACCAGCAATCGCTGCCCAGCTGCCACCGCCATTTGTACTCACCTGCCACTGGTAGTTGCCGGTAGACACTACACTAAAAGTTACGTTTTGTCCTTCGCATACGGTCTGACTCACGGGCTGAGTGGTGATGGCAGGTCCGGCTCCGGCCGTAATGGTAAAGCTGACCGTGGTCACCTGGTTGGGTGCACTGGCTGCTGTCCCTTGTATGGTTACGGTATACGTTCCGGGTGAAAGTGTATTTGCATTATTCAGGGTGATCACTGAAGAGTTACCCGGAACAACCGGATTCGTACCAAAACTGATCGATGTACCTGCTGGCACACCGGCTGTTGCTGATAAAGTAATCGGGTTAGTAAAGCCACCGCCTGAAATAGTAGGCAGGGTTACATTCATGGTAGCTGGTGCCGGACAGGCCGTTGTGGCCGGAGTAGTAGCGCCAAAACTGAAACCGGAAGGAGGAGGAATGATCGCACTCCAAACCCCACGGCCATGGGTACCCGCAGCAATGGTGCGGTCGGATGCCCGGTATTTGATCATATCGGTACGCACGTTAGGGAAACTGGGATTAGCTACCCAAACGGTTGAGTTGCCGTTAAGGAGATCCGTTTCCCATACACCGGTTTCGGTAGCGATATAGGCTTTATTATTATCATCAGGGTGAAACAACGCCCAGCGTACCGGCATATTCGGCAGGTTACCGTCTGAAGCAGTCCAGGTGGTACCGCCATCATGTGACACCCATACATTTGTAATATTATAATTGGAACAAGTAGCGATCAGGTGCTGATCGGAGGAACCGGTTACCACACTATTTACGTATCCGGTTGCACCGGCAGGGGTAATGTTTGTGGCGGTTACCGTGGTACCGACATTCGCATCATTTACATAAAAAACGGCTCCACTGGCACCCATGCCAAAATAAACCCGGTTGGGCGTGTAAGGGGAAGCATGCACCGCAGATACGTTACCGGTAAAGCCGGTGGCGGTCACCACGTTGGTTGTACTGCCGGTTTGTGGATTATCCCAGCGCAGGTACGTTCCTGTGGTATTACAAGCGTATAGGATATTCGCGTTGTTGTCATAATCCCATGGATTGACGAAACGTCCGTTTGAACCAGAGGTGCCGAGGTTTACGGGTGTAGTCCAGCTAGCCCCGTTATTCGTACTTCTGCGGTATACATTATAAACATATGAACCGAACTGGTATTGTCCTTCATTCTGGTCGATGGCCACATAACAACCATCACCACCGGTTACTTCAATGGAACTATCCAGACCCGGGTGATTCAACCGGTGTACGCCGTTATCCTGTGCACCAGCGAGGAAGTAATTGGTCTGTGTCGGATGTATCGCAACAGAATAAAACTGTTTCAGGCGAAGTCCTTTATTCCGGTCACGGATAGTAGTGCCGTTATCCACTGAATAGTGAATACCGCCATCACAGGCAAACATCAGTTTGGAGCCGCCATCCCACCATTGTATATTGTGCTGATCAGCGTGTACATATTGTCCGACAGTTGAAGCCCAGGTGGAAATTTTTACCCAGGTAGTACCGCCATTTATGGTTTTATAAGTATCCAGTCCGCCAACAATACATTGATCAGGATCGGAAGGGTTAATACCGGCCGATAAGGAATACCATCCTTGTCCACTGGCCCAGCCAGATGTAGGTTGACCGGTAGTAGCTACCCAGTTATCCCCTCCATCGGTAGATTTCCAGATGGTGGGTACCTGGTGGCTGCTGTTATCCGGTAAAGCATACAATGTATTACCGAGTATGGCCATCTCTGTACGTTGATTGAAAGTGGTAAACGCTGTAACAGGGGTTGTCCATCCGGAACCAGCGGTTACGGTTGTTGGAATATCCGTATAACGATAGCCGGAAGTACTGAAAATGCCGGTGGCTACGTGCAAGCGTCCGGGGCCGGAAGTAGAACTGATTTCCAGATCACAGACGCTGGTACCGATACCTGTGGGAGTGATATTGATCCAGGTGGAGCCTCCGTCCATCGAACGCTGAAGCCCGCTACCTCTTGTACCTAAATAAATATTGCCCTGGTAGTCGCAGATGATCCTTGTACAGGCGGTAAAAGCAGTTGTGCTTGATAGGAAATTCCAGGTGGCGCCTCCATCTGTACTTTTAAAAACACCGACTCCCTGAACTGCATCCGCATTTCCGAATGATTCACCGGTACAGAAATACATATTGTTCTGGAAACCCGGACGAGGATCCTGGCAGATGGCCGCTACAGCGAGGTTGCTCAGGAAATCATTCACCAGTGTCCAGGTAGCGGTAGAAGCCGTAATATCAGTGGTCTTCCATAAACCTCCATCTACTCCGCCAACCCAAACTGTTTTATGTGTGGGATCCAGTGAATCTACGATAGCTGCACGAATCCGACCTGCGGTTTGATCCAGATTGGGACGACTATTGCCCTGCGGTCCGTTAAAGTCACCATTCGAGCCCCGCTCTATCCAGCTTAAGGCCTGGATCCGGTTACTCTGCCGGGCTGCTTCACGGGCTGTTTCCGTACTCAGTTTGGCCTGGAGCAGTTTGTTCCAGGGAACCTTACCCGTTGCCGGATCCTTGGTTCTTTCAATTTCAAACATGGCAGCCTCATCGGGGCCATCATATTTATCTTCATCTACAAGTTCGTTATTGCTGCCGCAACCGGTAACAAAAAACAAAGAGGTGGCCGCCATTATCATGATATACAATGGCAGAGCATAAAATTTCTTCATACTGAAGGATTACTTATTTAGTAAGGAGGAAAATGAAACCACAATATAGAAAAAGCTGCCTGAACTCCATTAGAATAAATACGAATCCGGCGGCTTAAGTTTACGTAAAACCGGTTCTGTTTAATCTTTTGCCGCTATCATACTGATTTCCACATTCACAAACTTAGGCAACGCAGAAACCTGCACGGTTTCCCGGGCCGGAAATGCGGTATCGAAATATTTTCCATAGATACCATTAATGATACTGAACTGGTTCATATCTGTAATAAAAATACAGGTTTTGACCACCTGGCTAAAGCTGAGACCAGCCTCCGTAAGTATAGCTTTCAGGTTCTCCATGACCTGGGTGGTTTCTTCCTCGATACTGCCATTTTTCATATTTCCGGTTGCCGGGTCAATACAAATCTGACCGGAAATAAAAAGCAGGTTACCGGTGCCAACAGCCTGGTTATAGGGACCAATAGGAGCGGGCGCATTCGGGGTGTTGATAATCGTTTTAGACATTATATTATAAATTGATTGCAGCGAATTTAGCTTTATACGTTTTCTTTGCAAAAAAACACCGGATGACCATCGGGATAATCGCAACTACTGATCAAAAAGATGCCTTGCTTGCGCAGGGATATGCTGCGGAATCCCGTATTGAATGGATGGACCGACCGACCCAGCTGCCGGGCTTAGACGCGGTGATTGATCTGATAAATCTCGTGGATGAATACCCTTCCGGCTGGTACGAATCTGCCTCTACTCTCCTATTTATCAACCAGGTGGAAAAACCGATTCCCGAAAACTGGCCGGGACATTTTATCCGGTTCAACGGATGGCCGGGCTTTTGGGAACGTTCAATTGTGGAAGCATCCATTAAAGAAGCCTCCTTTCAGGCAAAGGCCGAATCAATACTTGCTATACTATACAAAAAAACTGAATGGGTCGCTGATCTTCCGGGTTTTCTGTCTGCCCGTATACTGGCTTCCATCATTAATGAAGCCTATTTAACTTTCGGAGAAGGAGTGAGCAGTAAAGAAGATATTGACACAGCGATGACATTGGGAACCAATTACCCTCTTGGTCCATTTGCCTGGTGTGAAAAAATTGGGAAAAGCAGGATTTATTTATTGTTGAATCAACTGTCAGCAAATAATCAACAATACCAGCCCGCCTATTTATTAAAAAATGAAGCCGGTTTTTAATGGCCCTACTATTAAATATAGACACTTCACAGGAAACTGCCTCTCTCTGCATAGCCCGGGATGAAGAGATAATAGGTCTGAAAGTCAATGAGCAGCAACATGATCATGCATCCTGGATTCATACTGCTATACAGGCATTACTAAAGGAAAACGGACTCGTTTTGTCACAAATTGATGCCATCGCCGTTACTATTGGTCCTGGATCGTATACTGGTTTAAGGGTCGGACTGGCCACCGCGAAAGGGTTGTGTTTCGCCCTCAGCAAGCCGCTGATTGCGATTCCTACCCTTGAAATGATGGCATTCGCCGCCCGTTTTACTACTGCTGCGTTAATCTGTCCCATGATCGATGCACGACGGATGGAAGTATATGCAGCGATATATGATAAAAATATGAATATGGTGGTTTCGCCGGAAGCTGTGATACTCGAACCCACCACTTATCAGTCATATATTACCGCTCATCCTGTTTGTTTCTGCGGAAGTGGCAGCAAAAAACTGCAACCACTTTTACAGTCTCAACATGCACAATTTGAAGACATTCCGTTTTCGGCTATGCATATGGCATCCATTTCAAACCGAAAGTTCATTTTGCAGGATTTTGCAAGCCTTGCCTATGCAGAACCCTTATATATCAAAGAATTTTATACTGCTGCCCGAAGGAAATAGATATAGTTCACGTCTTATCATTTAATTACTTAATACCTGACATCCGGAAGGTATTTTTGTTTCTTTTTTCCAACCAACCCATTCACAGATATGAGTACGTATACAATTACACTAAATGACCAAAAAGAGAATGGAACCCTTTTAAAAGTGGACCTTCTTGAAGTAAAAAAAGCAGCCCTGGTTTTGAGAGCTTTAAATCATAAGTTACGACAGCAGATTCTGAAGATGATTGATGAAGGTGGGAAAATGACGGTCACGGAATTGTATGTAAAACTCCGTCTTGAACAATCGGTTGCTTCCCAGCACCTGGCGATTCTTCGTAAGGCTGGTTTTGTGAAAACGGACCGTGACGGAAAATTCATTTACTACTCAGTGAATATCAACCGGATGCAGGAGCTCAATCAATTCGTGAAACAATTACTGGGATAACCACATTGCTAAAAACGTTGAAAAGCCCCGTTCTCTGTCAAAAGAGACGGGGCTTTTCATATTATAAAGTAATTTTGCATTTTTCCGGAAATTCAAAAACCACGAATCTATGTTTATTAAGCAATTATATACTTCCTGTCTGAGTGAGGCGGCCTATTATATTGAAGATAACGGTGAAGCGGCCGTGATAGATCCGCTTCGTGATATCGAAGCGTACCTGCAACTGGCTCATGAACGCAATGCCCGCATCAAATTCATTTTTGAAACTCATTTCCACGCCGACTTTGTGAGCGGCCATCTGGATCTCGGCCAGGCTACCGGCGCCCCGATTGTATATGGTCCCGGCACTACAACAAAGTTCCCGGTTCATGTGGCAAAGGATGGTGAAAAATTCAACGTGGGGAACATGGAAATAGAAGTCTTACATACACCCGGCCACACGCTTGAATCCAGTTGTTATTTATTAAGGGATGCGGCTGGTAAAGCGCATTGCGTTTTTACCGGTGATACTTTATTTGTTGGAGATGTGGGTCGTCCGGACCTGGCACAAAAAGGAGCAGAACTGACCACTACTGACCTTGCAGGTATGTTGTACGAAAGTATTCACCAGAAATTGTTCCCGCTGGCGGATGACGTGATCATTTATCCGGCACATGGACCCGGCAGTTCCTGCGGTAAAAACCTCGGTCCGGAAACACAGAGCACGATTGGCGTTGAGAAGCAACAGAATTATGCCATGAAGGCGCCAACCAAGGAAGATTTTATTAAACAGGTTACAGAAGGCATAACCGCCCCTCCCTCCTATTTCCCGGTCAATGCACGAATCAATAAAGAAGGTTATGACAGCCTGGAAAAAGTAGTGAATAAAGGGATGCAGGCGTTGAGTCCGGCTGCATTCACTGAAAAGATTACAGATGATCTGCTCATCCTCGATACTCGTCATGCGAATATATTTATGAACGGGTATGTACCAGGTGCCATCAGTATCGGACTGGAAGGTCGGTTTGCCGAATGGGCGGGCAGTCTGCTTCCCTTTGATAAACCTATGTTACTGGTAACTGAGGCTGGTAAAGAAAAAGAATCGATCATCCGGCTGGCCCGGGTAGGCTTTGATAAAATTGAAGGGCATTTATCCGGCGGCTTTGAAGCCTGGCAGGAAGCGGGTTTACCCATTGACATGATCATTGATGTGGAAGCCGATGAACTGATGATGGATATGCCGCATGATCCCAACCTGGTGGTGGTGGATGTACGTCGCGAAACTGAATTTGCCGATGGCCATTTAAAAGACGCGATCAATATTCCATTGAATGAAATGACCGATCCCGGGTCCATTGCCAATATCGAAGACCACCATAATCTGTATGTGCATTGTGCCGGTGGTTACCGCAGTGTGATCGCGGCTTCTTTACTCAAAAGACAAGGCATCCACAACCTGCGTAATATAAATGGTGGCTGGGCGAAGATCAAGGAGGAGAAGAAGGCGGAGATTGTGAAGGAGAGTAGTGTGCTTAACTAGTTAGTAGATAGTAGTCGGTAGTTAGTAGTC
>CAZLRY010000139.1:0-1079 GCA_964561675.1 uncultured Chitinophaga sp. | reverse complement strand
CCATCGCAGGAAGCCAATGGGGCAAAATTCGTGTCCCCCCCGCTTTTCCAATCCATGTACGTGAGATTTTCCCATTCGGCTGGGGGGATATGGGAGATATCGAGGGTTTTCATAATGGCATACCCGTTTTCTTCCATCACAGGCATACGGTAATGATTGGTTTGTGCAGGAATTTTTACGGACCAGTGTTCGCTGTGCGGCCAGAAACCAGCGGGTGCAGATGCTGACATAGTTCAAAAATTAATGGTTAAGAGAAATAATCCCTGCTAATGTAGTGAATCTGCTAATACCGGCAACTACCCTCCCGGTGGTATTTCATAACCGTACTATTCCGTTTTTTATGGCGAACAACACCAGTCCCACCCGGCTGCGGATATTCAGCTTTTCGAACAGGTCGTCCCGGTAGCCGTCGATAGTCCGGGGACTGAGGTGCATCTGTTCAGCAATTTCCTTATAGGTCAGTTCCGTAGCGGCCAGTTTCAGGAATTCCAGTTCCCGTTCATTCAGTCCGGCCACTGCTTTAGCCGGACTATTTTCTTCCTGCATGGAGTGGATACTGTGAATCAACCGGCCCGTCACCATTTCAGAATAGTAGAACCCTTTGCTACAGACCGCATCCATGGCCTTTTTAAGTTCAGCCGGCTCGGTGTCTTTCAGGATATAACCACCGGCCCCGTTTTTCAGCATCCGGATAATGGCATTCTCATCGTCATACATACTGAGGGCGAGAGTGCGGATTTCCGGATGGTTCCTTTTGATCCACGCTGCGGTATCATAGCCATCCATCTGGGGCATATTGATATCCATTAATACAATATCCGGCAGGTTATCTTTATTCAGTTTTTCTGTAAACTCCTTTCCATTATCGGCTTCAAAAAGAACATCATAGCCGAGCTCCCTGACCAGTCCGGCCAGTCCGTTGCGCAGCAGCGCATGATCATCCACCAATACCGCTTTTCTTTCCATTAGATTTTGTTAAAAGGGATATTCAATTTAATCATTGTTCCATTACCCGGTACACTATTTATGGAGAAAGTACCACCGATCATCCCGGCCCGGTTGGACATATTGCGCAGACC
>CAZLRY010000138.1:0-8003 GCA_964561675.1 uncultured Chitinophaga sp. | reverse complement strand
TTTTCAAAAGATTTGTACTATTACTACTATTTCGAGCGCAGCGAGAAATCTTGTATTTCCCTTTATGTCCCCCCTTTAGCCCGTCATTCCGACGAAGGAGGAACCTTGTATTTTATATGTAAGAAGTACGAATCCCGAAGTGTCGGGATGAACGGGATTTATTTCATCTCAAAAATTTCGAGTTTGTACTTTGTATTTCGCAGTAATAAAATACAAGGTCCCTCGCTATGCTCGGAATGACCTGGCGTGAGAGGGAGAGAAAACGGAAATACAAGTTTTCTCGCTCCTTGCGCTCCGTAGTAAAACGAAGGAGTGGCGCTCGAAATACCAGTTAAAGTACCTTTTTCTAACAAACCAACTTAGCAGGGGCTGTTGACTACTAACTACCGACTACTAACTACTAACTAATACTAAACCCATCCCCATCCTTCAAAAACGGCAGCTTCTCCCTCACTGTATCCAATTGCGCTTTATCGATTGTGATGGTATGAATATCCTCTTCGTCTTTCTTTGTATATAATACTTCACCCAGCGGATCAACGATCATGCTGTCGCCGCTGTGATAAATATTATTCCCATCATTCCCCACGCGGTTTACACCGACAACATAACATTGATTTTCTATAGCACGTGCCTGCAATAGTATTTTCCAGGCATGACTACGGCGCTCCGGCCAGTTTGCAACATAAATAAGGAGATCATATTCAGGTCCATATGACGAGGATTGACGGGCCCATACCGGAAACCGTAAATCATAACATACCTGCAGATTGATCTTCCATCCCTTTACAGATGCAATCAATCTTTTATTGCCTGCGGTATAATGCTGGTCCTCTCCTGCAAACGCGAAGAGGTGCCGCTTATCGTAGTACCCGCACTGCCCGTTGGGAAGCATCCAGAGGAGGCGGTTGGTATACGAGCTGACGGTCTCCGTCCGCTCGCTTAATCCGGTCTCCGTCCGCTCGCTTATTCCGGTCTCCGTCCGCTCGCTTAATCCGGTCTCCGTCCGCTCTTCTGTTTTCACCGCCACACTCCCCACCAGCACCACCCTCTTCTCCATCGCCACCCTTTTCATCCAGGCAACCGTTTCCCCCTCCATCGTCTCCGCCAGTTTTTCGGGCTGCATGGTAAATCCGGTGTTGAACATCTCGGGCAGTACCACGATCTCGGTCTTTTCCTTAATACCAATGATCTTCTCTTCCAGCATTTTCAGGTTGGCCGCTTTATCCTCCCAGTGGAGGTTGGTTTGAATGGTAGTGATCGTAAGTGTGGACATGGGTAATACTATATTGCAAAAATAGACTGTATCTGCTACATACAAAAGGATTACTCAGCTACAAAATCTGTATTTCTCTTCAAGCGGGGAAACATTTGCGCTGAGTAGCCCATTTTCTAACTAATGGCTGTTGGGGGGCCATTTGGCCGAAGGAAATCTCCGCACCAAATAATATGGAGTATTACCACCTACGGATTTATAGGACGAAGGAGGTCAATGTAATTTCTCAACTCCCTGTTGTAGGGCCTGTATCCACATTTCATAAGCCCGGATCGGGTATTAAATAATAGCGTGTCAGAATAAATGTGGTTTTCACGTCGGTCTACATTTATTCTATGTAAAATTATTGCATTGCGACCCCCATAAAAACCAGCAAACCCAACATCCTCTCTTCTTTCGAAATTATCAGTTGCCCAACATAAAGAATCAATTTGATTATCTCTCAGACTGTCTTTTGTGAAAAAGACATATAAGTAACTCTCATATGGGTTATTATTAATTATACGACTTAATCTACATCTGATTATTTTTTCAATCCAGGGAAAGGTTTGATCAGAAACGGAAGTGTCTTTAAAAAACCATTTTAGATCATGTATGGATAGCTCGTTTTTTCCAGTATCAATTCTAAAATGAATGTTTGAATCTGTTTCTTCTATTGAGTCTTTAATGCTATCCAGCTGCTTTAATCTTTCCTCCAATGAAACTGTAGCATTTATTTCATTTTCTTTTTTACTTTGACATGCCAATATCAAAACGCAAAGAGTTGATAGAATTATTAATAGTGTTTTCATTTTTCAGGCTTTTGCTTATAGCTTTTGCAGTTTCAATATATCAGTCATCGGTCATCCCGTCTATTTGATTAATAAGTGAATATAGTTCCATATAAAATGGATCAAAAAAAAGCAGCGACCCCCAACCAGGGCCGCTGCCAACCATTAACCGTGCTCTTAACCTAAGCTATTTGAAAATATTGTAACGCAATAACATCTCATGCGCATTCGCGCCATTGTCAAACACACTGATCGGGGTTTTATAGATGTCGTATGCATATCCGATGCTGAACTTCTTGTTCAGGTTTACCCCGGCAGAGAGAATAAAACTCTGCTTGGCCCTGAGGGAAAGTCCCCAGAAAAACAACTCATTGTGCTCTACCCGGAAACCACCCTGGAATTCCAGCGGGGCATTGGGCAGGTAGATGAACAGGAAATTGGGCGTGATCGTAGTCTGCGGATCGACCGCCCATTTGTAAGCACCATGTAAATAATAGTGACGGTACAAACGGGCTTCTTCGCCATTACCCAATACCGCGGAATTGAATCCGAGTTTAGATTGTACCAGCTGAGCTACTGAAGCACCTATCTGGAGTTTCTTTCCGGTATAGGAAATACCAAAACCTGCATCAAACTTGAAACGGTTGTCGGCGGTACCCAATGCCGGATCTGAACCGAGTGTCGCTGATAATTTAGCGCGGTCGATGGCGTACTGTAAACCGCGGGCTTCAATACCTACGGAGAACTTAGCCCCATTGGCCATGGGAATATGCTTGGCAAACTGCAAAGCGATACCGGTACGGGAAGTAGGTCCGGTTTTATCATTATAGATATAACCACCCAGACCGATCTTCTGCTCCGGCAGGTCAAATGAACCGAATACCGTGGCGGTTTTGGGACTGCCACTGAGTCCGCTCCACTGACTGCGGTAAGTGGCACCAACAAAACTCGTTGAAGAGGCACCGGCAGTGGAAGGGTTATGAATCACTCCCTGCATGTCATACATGGAAGAAGTCTGGAGCTGCTGCGCCTTTACAGAAAAGGCAGCCCCCAGGATTATTACAGATAATATATAGCGTTTCATTGTGTTGCTTTTAGTGGTTGATTATCTTAAAATGGTTACATCCCCTTTTACCGTTACTGAAGCACCGTTGATCAGGCGATAGGTAATCACATAGTAGTACGTACCATCGGCTACCGGCTTGCCATCATAACGGCCATCCCATTTATTGGCATAGTTGTCATCTTTGTACACGATATTACCATAGCGGTTGAATACAGTTACATAGACCTGTTTGGTACAGGCTCCGCCATTATTGGTCACCACCCAGGTATCATTCTGTCCATCACCATTCGGGGTAAAGGCATCCATTACTTTCAGGCAATAAGGCAGAACGGTAATCACCACATTATCGGAAGAGGTACAGCTCGCATTATCACGTACCGTCATCGTATATGTAGTAGTTCCATTAGGTCTTACAGAAGGCGTGTAGGTATTTGCTCCGGTCATGCCGGCTGAAGGTGTCCAGGTAATCAACTGCGTACCGGCAGGACCTGTTCCTTCAAATGTATGTGTATCACCTTCTACAATCGTTTTATCGGGTCCGGCACTGACAACCGGATTGGGCTTGGTGCGGATGACGACCGTTTTATTACGGGTACAACCATTCAGTAAAGCCGTAACCGTATACGTGGTATTCGAGTTTACCGTTGCAACCGGGTTGGCAATAGTTGCCGCACTTAATCCGCTTGCAGGTGACCAGGTAAAGGAGGCGCCGCTGCCGTTTGTAGCGGCCAGCATCGGAACCGGTGCCCCGCTACAAACCAGTGTATCAACAGCCGGCGTACTGCTCAGGGTCAGGTTATCATTGAAACCTACCGTTACGGTTTTTGTCAGCGTGCCACAGAAAGCATCTCTGATCGTGATTGTTTTTACTCCCTGTGTAAGTCCGGTAAAGACATTGGAACTCTGGAATGCACCACCATCAATACTGTAGGTATATGGAGCGAGACCACCAGTCGTGGTTACGGTCACACTTCCTCCGTTGATATTAGTACAGGAAGCATTCACAACAGTTTCCGTAGCATTCACATCCACATTCGCTTTATCACCATACTCAAGAATATTATTACTGAACGCGGTTACGGTAAACAGTTTCCTGTTTTGAAATGAAATACCCGCGGGTACTTTCTTGGGGGCAAAAGCCATACTGATCTGGTTGGATCCGCTGGCAGGGAAATCCAGTCTCCAGGTTACCCCTCCATCATTGGTCACCAGGAAGCCGCCGGCACAACCTACATAACCGTTGTTGGCATCATGGAAGACTACCGAGTTGAAATTACCTACAGGGAAAATAGCCAGGGCGTTACCGGTAATATCCTGCCAGGTGTTACCACCATCCTGTGAACGGATGATCACTTTACGGGGGAAACCATTACCCACCAGGAAGATCGTGTTGGCATTCAGGGCAAACATATCATTGTAGGTGATCTGGGGCGTTACGCCAGGGAAAGGCAGCGGGAGTTTGTTCCAGGTCACACCGGCATCGGTGGTTTTCCAGATCGTATCCCTTGTACCAGCAACATAACCTGTAGTATTGGTTGGGAATTCAATATGACGGAAATTCTGGAATAAAGAACCAACTCCGAAATTACTGTACACACTCCAGGTCAGTCCGCCGTTGAATGAACGATAGATTTTCGGAACCCGGTTGGCAGTCGGTACAGAGAAACCGCTATATCCGCAAGCCCATACACTGTCGTTACCTACTGTAGCCACATCCCATACCTGGTCCAACGGATTCGCATACATCGGATCCATTACCGCAGCCGGGGTATTGATATTCGTTGATTTATAAATCGTACCCGTACTGGTGCCAAAATAAGCCGTGCTTGGATTTCCGGGTACATAGGTACCGGAATTAATAGAAATATTCAGGGCCTGGAAATCGGTACGTATAAACTCCGTCCAGGTTTTGCCGGCATTATTGGTAATGGCAATTACGGAACTACCCGCTGCCATACCATTATTACAATCGGCAAAATCAATTTTATTATAGGAACCTACTGCATCTACTTCATAGTTACTTCTCCAGGGACTTCCTGATACGGAATCCGCAACCACACCTGCTTGTCCTGCAATCACTATACGTCCTGAAGGAAGGATATCCATAGCGGCACCACCATACTGACTGTATTTACGGCCGGTCGGCAACCAGCGTTCTTCAGTCCAGTTAACTCCATTATTAGTAGAGGTCCACATGCGGTTTGTCGGACCGATTGTCGGTGATAAAACCGGTACGAATAATTTACCATTCGCTGCCCGCATCATATTGGTGGGGTTAGACATGGCAAATACCGGGTTGGCCGGAATCGGTGCTCCCAGAACATTCGAGTTATTAGTGGGTGGAGATGGCGCATTGAGCAGTGTATATTTCCCTTTTTCATATACACCTGGCACATTGATATTTAACGTACTGTCATTTTTACCCGTATTGATACGGATTATAATATTATTATTAAAGGAAGCAATCAGCAACGTGGAGTCGTTGATGATATTCATAGCCCTGTAAGTCTGGGTATGAATTGTATTGGAAGCAAAACGGTAAGAACAGTTAGGGGCTGTATTGTATATACCATTATAACCCAGTCTTTCTTTACTGACCGAATAGTCGGTCAGCGAACCATTTGTAAATTTCCATACCAGGCTGGCGTCACCTGCATTGGTAGTAGTGGTAGTGTTGTTGGGTACACAGGTGGTAGTATTAACTGCAGGATGACGGGGGAAAAAATTACCACCGCCACTGGCCGTTGTCCCGGTGATATATCCGGTTGTGGGGTTCAGGAATTCAATCCGGGTAATTTCTTTTGCCTTAGGGGTGATATCCGCTACAATCGGTGCATAACTGGTATTATTTACATAACCATATACAGATTTTCCACCAATGGGCGACACCAGTGAATCCCAGGTAGCACCGCCATTATTCGTTACATATAAACGGGGAATAGAATCAACCGCATTCCACTGCCCACCAATATACCCTTTATTATCATCCAGGAACCAAACTGCATTGATCGTACGTCCGGTATTATAAAAAGTCGTTCTGACAAAACTCCAGTTCGCCCCACCATCGGTTGATTTAGCCATGGCACCGGCAGAACCCACCGCATACACTACGTTGGCAGATGCAAAATGTACATCATTAAATGAAGTGGAAGACTGAATACCCGTACGGTCAATAAAAGAGAAGTTGGCATAATTCCAGGTGGTTCCACCGTCGTTAGTATAAGCAATACCTCCATTGGCGCCTACGGCCACACCTCGGGTGTCATTTACAAAATCAATATCGATCACATTGAAACCGAATTGCCTCGGATTGGCAAAACGCCAGTTCCTGACATCATAAAAACTCTGCTGACCACTGGCCAGAAGGGAAGAAAGGAAAAACAGGATTACCGGCAGGTAACGCAGTACTTTCCTAAAGCAGCTCTTCTTCATTTTGGTTATTTTAGTTTTGGTGGAAATGAAATGAGCGACAAGGTTACCCCCGATAATGAATTCTGTTTGTAGAATTAATTCTACTGTTATAGCAATCGAATTGACGGAATATTGAATTCTATAAGAATGCGAAAACCACTAACATTTGTAAGTGCACTGTTTCTACTGCTCTGCGGATCGGTTTTGCATGCTCAGGACAAATCAAACAAGGGGAAAGAATTCTGGCTGAGCTATGGGTATCACTGGACTTTCGATGCTGAAGGTCCTCCCTTTAATACACAGGAGCTGGTACTCTACCTGAGTACTGAAGCAGCCGCCACGGTTACTGTGTCCGTGACCAATACTACCTGGAGCCAGACCGTGAATATTCCGGCTAACAGCGTGAATGCAAGCATCTTTCTTCCTAAAACCGGTGCAGACGATGCCCGTATTTTCAACGAAGGCTTATTGAATAAAGCGGTGCATATTGTAAGTGATGTGGACATTGTGGTATATGCCCACTCTTATAATACCATGACATCTGCCGCCACCATGCTGATGCCGGTGGAAACCTATGGTTATAAATATTACTCCCTGAATTACGCTCAATCCACTTCCGGATTCAGTCCGCCCACCAGTACTTCCACCACTACTCAAAACGGACCTGCCTGGTATTCCTGGTTCTATGTAATTGCCTCAGAAGATAATACCCGCTTACAAATCACGCCTTCCGATACCACCCGAAATGGCTGGCTGAGTACCCAAACCTATACGGTGAACCTGATGAAAGGAGAGATCTATAACGTGATGGGTAAACTTAGTTCAGGTAACCAGTTATGGGCAGCCAGCAAAGACCTTACGGGCAGTAAAGTGGTCTCAGTACCTGGTGCTGATGGGGTCTGTCATCCGGTGGCCATGTTCTCCGGCAGCAGTGGAATCCGCTTATGCCGAGGAGATGGAGGAGAAGTGATGCAGCAACAGGTATTCCCCACTCAGGCCTGGGGTACACGCTATCTCACCTATCATATGCTGAATAATACCAGCACAGATATCAATGAACCTTTCAAAAATTTTTACCGTATTGCTGTGGAAGACCCCGCCACTATAGTAAAAAGAAACGGCACCGTACTAACCGGTTTGATCAATAACTTTTATTACGAATTTCTCGACAGTCTCGGCGGTGATTTTATTGAAGCTGATAAACCGATCCTGATGGCTCAGTATACACCCGGAGGTAACAGGTGCTATGGTTCCAGCTCCACCGCTTATGGCGATCCGGAAATGTTTTACCTGAGTCCGCTGGAACAAGGACGTAAAGATGTACTCTTCTATGCCACCCGTAAAAGCACCATTGATTACAACTATGTGCATGTGATCGTTCCTACCGCCGGACTGAGTTCCCTGCGACTGGATAACGTGGCCTTTGATCCGCTGAATACCCGTACACATCCGAATCATCCCGGCTATTCAGTGGCCGTTG
>CAZLRY010000137.1:0-8116 GCA_964561675.1 uncultured Chitinophaga sp. | reverse complement strand
CCACGACTCAGTACCGTTGACTTCCCCGTCGCTAATTCAACCAACGAAACAGTGGGTTTACTCAATGAATCTTTCGGATTCTTTGCCTGCTCCAACAACAACTTACCTCCGTTCTTACTGAAATAATATTCAACCACATTGGCAAATATCTTTTCCTGCCCGTTTGAAAGATTCCTCAACACCAGGTCAGTTCCGGCATCCGCCCCTGCTCCTCCAGGTTCATCACCTTCCGCATCCGTACCTCGTACTTCGTACTTCGTACTTTCTTCATCCTCATCCTTGTTCTTTCTTCTTTTTTGTGGTTGTGACTGAATAACCTGGTTTAACGAATCAATTACTTTAGTAAGACTATCTGCTATTTTTTTCTCCGGTGAGTCCGTTTTCTTAACCGGTTCCTTTTTCTCTATGGCTTTTTCTAGGTGGTAAGCAACCCAACCGGCTTCTTTCTCTGGTGTTTTGTACGTTTTTACTTTTCCAATTTTCCATATACTGTCTTTGCCCAGTTCCACGATGGCCAGTGAATCCTTCGGGGTATCCTCGGGCTTTTTCTTTTTTATTTTTGCTTCACGGGTATCTTTAAAAAAAGGTTTGATCTTAAAAATCACAAAGCGGGCATCCTCCGTGATTACGGCATTGTACCCGCGTGCAATGGTCTTTTTGTATTTCGCATCCGACGACTGGATCACCAGCTCATTATCCCCTTCCTGGGGATCAACGGTATACACAACCCATTTACCGTCATTACTGATCATTCGTTCGCCGATCCGTTGCCAACCGTCGTAAACTGTATGATCCAATGGTTTTTTCTGGGAATAACTAAAAATGGCCACAAACAGGGCGATCAGGGAAAAAGCAGTTTTTCTCATAATAAATAATGATGGTCAACAAATTAAAGCAAACAATTCAATTACTTAGCTGTTCTATATCAGCAATTCCTAATATGAAACAAATTTTTGCGCTTTTCCTGTTGATTTTGTCCAACCTGGCCGCTTTTTCACAAAGAACCGGCTCGGTGACTGGTACTGTGACCGACAAAAACCTGCAAACCACCCTCCGTGGAGTGACCGTGGAAATCGTCGGAACCAACCTGGCTACCAGTACGGATACAGCTGGAAATTTCCGGATCGCGGGCATAACGCCTAAATCATATACGATCCGATTCAGCTCCATTTCCTATACATCGGTTGAACTTTTCAATATTGTGATCAATTCCGGTAATGAACTGAACCTGAATGTGCAACTGGAACCTTCGGTGACCAATCTGGAGGATGTTCAGGTACGTAGTAGCCGTCGTACTGCAGTGGCTGCAAGCCTGGAAACCCCACTAAGCGTACAGCGACTGACCACTGAAGAAATCCGGAGTAATCCTGGCGGTAACTTCGATATCTCCCGGGTGATTCAGGCGCTCCCGGGCGTGAGCGGAACAGCAGGAAGTGTGGGTGGTTTCCGTAACGACATCATCATACGGGGTGGCGCACCTAACGAAAATGTCTATTACCTCGACGGGATAGAAATTCCGGTGATCAATCACTTCGCCACCCAGGGTAGTGCTGGTGGTCCCACCGGTATCCTGAATGTGAGTTTCCTGGAAGAAGTAAAACTGAGTTCTTCGGCCTTTGATGCCCGCTTTGATAATGCCCTCTCTTCTGTTTTCCAGTTCCGGCAACGCACGGGCAACCCGAATAAAGTACAGGGGAATGTTCGTCTAAGCGCCACAGAACTGGCAGGAACTTTGGAAGGGCCACTCTCAAAAAAAACAACCTTCCTCGCGTCAGCCCGTCGCTCCTATCTCCAGTTGCTCTTCAAAGCCATAGACCTGCCCATTCGTCCAAACTATTGGGATTTCCAGTATAAAGTAACGCACCGGATCAATAAAAAGACCACCCTTACACTCCTGGGTGTTGGCGCCATCGATGATTTTACGTTCGCGGCCCCTAAAGAAGCTACCCCCGAAAAACTCTATATCATCGACGCTACCGCTCCAATCCATCAATGGAATTATACTGTAGGCGCCAGCCTGCGTAAACAAATCAAAAACGGTTTCTGGAACCTGTCCATCAGCAGGAATATGTTTGACAATAAGATTGAGAAATTTGACGACAACGATGAAGGGAACGAAAGCAAACGCCGGCTGGGCATTTTCTCCAGGGAGATTGAAAACAAACTCCGGTTTGACGTGAACAAAACCGTCAACGGCTGGAAGATCGCTTATGGGATGTTGGCACAGTATGTAAAGAGTAATAATGACAACTACAAACGCCTACGAAAAGAAATTCTGGACCAGAATGGTACTGTCGTTCAACCCGCCCTGGTGCTCGATTATACGTCCGATATCGCATTCATGCGTTATGGACTATTCTCCCAGGTAAGCCGTCGTTATTTCAACAACCGGCTGGGCCTTAGCGCCGGTCTGCGTTCAGACATGAATGGATTTACCAATGAAGGGATGAATCCGTTGCGAACGCTCTCTCCCCGTATCAGCGCATCTTATGTTATGGCAGATAAATGGACCCTGAATGCGTCCGTCGGTCTTTACTACAAACTGGCCCCCTACACCGTCCTTAGCTTCCGGGACAATAATGGCAACCTGCTGAATAAAGAGGCTGATTATACCCGCAGTACCCATTATACCATTGGCACTGAATACCTCCCTTCGAACAGTACCCGATTTACCCTGGAAGCCTTTTACAAAAAGTACAACCAGGTACCAGTCTCTGTCAGAGATGGCATTTCATTGGCAAACCTCGGCGGGGATTTTGGCGTGGTAGGAAATGAAGAAGTCGTAACTACTGGAAAAGGGACTACCTACGGTTTTGAATTCTTTGCCCAGCAAAAACTGACTAAACGGTTCTTCGGCACGTTCTCTTATACGTTCTTTGTCAGCCGCTATAGTGGCCTGAATGGGAAAGAAATCGCCAGTGCCTGGGATAACCGCCACCTCCTCTCATTTATCTGGGGGTATAAATTTAACCGCAACTGGGAACTGGGACTTAAATTCCGTTACCAGGGCGGCGCACCTTATACGCCGTTTGATCTGACCACTTCCCAATTGAATTACCTGACATTCGGCACCGGCATTCTGGACTACAACCAGCTCAACAGTCAACGGCTGGAAGCCTTCCATGCCAGCGATATCAGGATCGATAAAAAATGGAATTACCGGAAGACCACCCTGAATCTTTTCCTGGACATCACCAATTGGTATAAAGCGATCAATCCTTCTTTCCCGCAGTATACGTTCAGGAGAACAGCGGACAATACCGCATTTCTGACTACAGATGGACAACCCATCCGGCAGGATGGTTCCAATGGTATCCCCGTTTTCCTGGACAACAGCGACGCGAGTGTGATTCCGACGATCGGGTTTATTGTGGAGTTTTAATCTCCGCCTGTGTCAGTTTACGTTCAACCCGTATGAGAATAAATATATGGGTGATGAGGGCGGCTGCTATGATGGCAAACCCCCAGTAGAACCAATGACTGAGGTATTTATTCTCCTGATATACTACAAAAGCCAGCAATATTCCATAAACCGGTTCAAGGTTATAAGTCAGATTGACTGTAAAGGCCGACAATCTTTTTAAAGCATTACCGGATAGCTGAAAGGCCAGTACAGAACAAAACCAGGCCAGTACGAGCAACCAGCCGAAATCACTCCAGGTGGGTATAAAATGACCGGCCGGAAATTTTTGCAGATAAAAAGGCAACAGGAAAGAGAGCGTAAGAAAGCCGCCAGTCTGTTGCCAGCTCAGTAACGTCTCTACATTCACCCGTTTCAGAAACTCCCGGTTGAAAATCGGAAACAGGGCAGCCAATACAGCGGAAACCAAACCGATCATTATCCCGGTCTTGAATTGAGTATCAAAATGAAAAATGATATAGATCCCGCTCAGGGTAACCAGGCCGAGCAATAATTCGGTCCAGTTTATTTTTTTCCGGAGAATAAGCGGTTCAAATAAAGCGGTAAAAAAACTGATGGCGGAGAAACAGACCAGGGCCACGGATACATTTGCATATTTAATGGCCCCGTAGAAAGTTACCCAGTGCATAGCTGCGATAAAGCCCACACCCATAATTTTCAACCGGTCAGCCCATGATATCACCTGCAGTTTTTTCAACAGGGCAAACAGAATCCACATAGTCAGCGCAGTGATCAGCAGACGGTACCAGACAATCAATCCTTCGTTGAGGGTAATCAGCAGTCCGAGAATGCCTGTAAATCCCGCCAGAAAGACAGCAATATGCAATTGCAGGAAGGCTTTCTTCATTGCCTGTAAATTAGGAAAAAGGAATGAATGAATGGCTGGTTATTGTTCGGAATTGACCAGTACTTTAGAAGAAGCAGGTGCTTCGGTATCCGTATTTTTAAGCCGTTTCCGGTAATTTTTGAAAAGGCTGTTCCAGCGTAGTTTGAGTACCCCAATCACCCCTTCTTTTATGATACCCTTATTCATTTTTGAAGTACCGAATGTGCGGTCCTGAAAGATGATCGGCACTTCTTTTATTTTAAAACCGAGTTTCCAGGCGGCAAATTTCATTTCAATCTGGAAGGCATAACCCACAAACTGAATTTTATCCAGACTCATGGTTTCGAGCACTTCTTTTTTATAGCAGACAAATCCTGCCGTGGGATCCATCACCGGCATCCAGGTAATCAGCCGGGTATATAAACCGCCTCCCTTGGAAAGAGCGATACGGTTAGCCGGCCAATTGACGACCCCTCCTCCTTTTATATAACGGGAACCGATAGCCACATCCGCCCCTTCATTTTTACAGGCATTATACAACCGGGGAAGGTCATTGGGATTGTGGGAGAAATCGGCATCCATTTCAAAAATAAATGCATAATCCCGCGCAATTCCCCATTTGAATCCATGGATATAAGCCGTACCCAGCCCCAGTTTACCCCGGCGTTCTTCAATAAATAACTGTCCCGGAAATTTCACCTGAAGGTCTTTTACAATTTGTGCAGTGCCATCTGGCGAACCGTCATCAATGACCAGCACATGAAAGCCTTCGTTGAGATTAAAAACAGCATGGAGGATATTCGTAATATTCTCCTTTTCGTTGAAGGTCGGTATGATGACTAGTTTTTCCACGCCCGGCTATATAAAATTTACTAACAAAAGTAAGATAAACAGTAATCAAGCCCTGTTAAAATTCAGGTAAAGGGTTTACCCTTTTTTAAGCAGGGTTCGGGTATAAATCTCTGTCAGTTTCTGTTTGGTATGCTGGGGAAAGTCTCCCTTCATCATCCAATCATAATACTGGGGCTCCGTTTTCAGTACATCTGCCACCGGGCGCCCCTTATATTTCCCGAAATTAAAAACTTCGATCCCGTTCTCCATCACGAAACGGCGGGCAAAATCCACCACCTGATCCTCTCCGATCACTTTCAGTATCGAATCAAGGGTATTTCCCAGCTCCGCATATTTTTCAATCTGTGCCTCCAGAATTTCATGCGTGGCACTGGCATCCACTTCCGCACTGTGTGCTCCATCCAGCGTTTTGTTACAATAAAAACGGTAAGCGGCTCCAAGAGTCCGGGGCTCCATTTTATGAAAAATATTCTGTACATCCAGCAGTTTGCGGTTTTTCATATCAAAATCCACCTGGGCACGGAGAAACTCCTCCATCAACAAGGGGATATCAAACCGGTTTGAATTGTAACCGGCAAAATCGCACCCATCCAGCATCTGTTTCAGCTCCTGGGCCACTTGTTTAAAAAGCGGGGCATCTTTGACCATCTCATCCGTGATCCCATGGATATCACTGGAAGCCTTGGGAATGGGAATTCCGGGATTGATAAGTTTACGCTTCACACTACGGGTTCCATCGGTCAGGATTTTCACTATGGCAATTTCAACTATGCGGTCTGTTCCCAGGTTAATACCCGTGGTTTCCAGGTCAATAAAAGCCAATGGTTTTTTCAGTTGCAACATCAGGGTTGTGTTTCTTATTAAATGAGGCGGTAAAGTTAACTGTTTGTGAAACTCCGCAAAATGAAATTATTCGGAAAAATAAGGGTTAACCTAAGAAAACCAGTCATTTAACTACCCAAAATCAGGTAAAAGACTGATAAAATACACTTTGAAAAGCCGGGAAGGGACTTATCTTTGCAGTAACAAAATAATCCGTTTATTAAATCGTTTATCCACCAAATATCCCTTTTATGAAAAATAGATCCCTGATTGCCCTTTTATTACTGACCCTGGTAGTTGTCGTTTCATCCTGTGCTTCACAGAAATATGGCTGTCCCGGTAATCCCCAGGCTAATTATAAATTCAGAGGTTAGTCCCAATCAATATGAATTGGAAAGATTTGCTTACCGCCCAACAACTGGACGAAATCATCGGTTTGTCCCACCAGCAACCCCAGGTAATTTTCAAACACAGCACCAGATGCAGTATCAGCAGTACAGCCTGGAACCGGCTTAAAAACACTGAAAAACTGAAAGGAGCCGACTTTTACTACCTGGACCTGCTCGCTCATCGTCCGCTTTCAGGTCAGATAGCCGTTGCCCTGGATGTGGAACACGAATCGCCCCAGGTATTACTGATAAAAAATGGGAAATGTGTCTATGATGAAAGCCATCTTGGAATCACTCCGGATGAACTACAGGACCAGATTTTAAATGCCTGAGCTTAAGGGTTTCTAAAAACAAGTAATGAATGTTCGTTTTTATGATCCCGCAGACTCAATACAAACAGAAAATCATCTGCCGTTAAGCTATCAATTAAAATAATCCTTATTTTTGCACCGCAATGAGAAATTACACACATAACCATCATCATCACTTTCCCTCGCAAGGGTAGGCCATGTTGTTATTATGTGTTAACATAGTTCGGGGCTTACTTCAGGTAGGCCCTTTTTTTATTTTAAACTGTTTATATGAGTGAGACATTAAAAATAGCCGTACAGAAATCAGGGCGGTTATACGAAGGATCAATGAAATTGCTGAAAGAATGCGGGATAGAAGTCAGCAACGGAAACAACCAGTTAAGGGTAAAAGCCGCCAATTTCCCCGTAGAGATATTCTTCCTTCGTGATGATGATATTCCTGAATATGTGCAGGATGCCGTGGCAGATATCGGATTCGTCGGCGAAAATGTGGTCCGGGAAAAAAACAAACAGGTAGATCCGTTGGAAAAACTGGGTTTTGGGAAATGCAGATTATCGCTGGCCATTCCAAAAAATGGCACATTGAAATCGGTGGCTGATCTGGATGGTAAAAAAATAGCCACCAGTTATCCGGTCATTCTTAGGGATTATTTAAGGGAGAAAAACATTAATGCCTCCATACATGAGATCAGTGGCTCTGTGGAAATTGCACCACGTATCGGACTGGCAGATGCAATTTGTGATCTCGTGAGTTCCGGCTCCACACTCTTCACCAATGAGCTGATGGAACTGGAAGTTTTACTGCAATCTGAGTCAGTGCTTATCAGCAATAAAAAGCTGACAGCCGAAAAGAAAATCATACTGGAAAGCCTGCTTTTCCGCATCCGTTCGGTCAAAAAAGCAAGGAACAATAAATACGTCTTGCTGAATGCCCCGAATGATAAACTAGAAAAGATCTGCAGCCTGTTGCCTGGTATGCGGAGCCCGACCATTCTCCCGCTGGCAGAATCCGGTTGGAGTTCAGTACACTCGGTCATCAGTGAAGGTGACTTCTGGGATATTATTGAACAATTAAAAGCTAACGGGGCTCAAGGCATCCTGATTATTCCGATTGAAAAGATGATACTATAATGCGACAATACAACTATCCCTCCCCTGATCAATGGGAAGAACTCATAAAACGACCCGTAACGGACAATTCCGCGTTGGAAAAGCCGGTACGCAGGATCCTCCGGAAAGTTAAAGAAAACGGAGACCGTGCTGTACGGAAATTCACGAGTGAATTTGATGGAGTGAAACTGAAGAAGCTGCAGGTCTCCGAAAAAGAAATTAAAACCGCCGCGGCACTCCTCCCGGACGAGCTGAAAGCCGCCATTCGCCTGGCAAAAGAAAATATTGAACGGTTTCACCAATCACAACGTGAAGCAATAACCGTAACTGAAACAATGCCCGGTATACGATGCTGGCGGCAGTCATTGCCCATTGAAAAAACAGG